>JAICLM010000113.1 GCA_025927435.1 Thermoleophilia bacterium
GCTCCGTTGACGACGACGCAGTCGCCGCCCTCGATCCCGAGGGTCTCGTCGAGTGCCTGAGCCGCAGTGAGCGCCGGAATGGGAAACGCCGCGGCGGCTTCCCATGACACCTCTGGCGGCCGGATCGCGACGGTCGCCGCCGGCGCGAGCAGCTTCTCCGCCCACGTCCCGTGACGCCGGAGCGGCAGCGGATGCGTCATCACCTCGTCGCCCTCGCGCAGGTCGGCCACGGCGGAGCCGACAGCTGCGACCGTCCCGGTCGCCTCCGTCCCGAGCGCCATCGGAGCAGGTCCGCCGATCCCCCAGCTGCCGATCCTGACAAGCTCGTCCCAGTTGCCGATACCGGCGGCGACGACATCGATCAGAACCTCGTCCACTGCAGGCGTCGCCGGCTCGTCCACCTCGAAGATCGCGACGGAGTCGCCGAGCGCTGTGATCCCGGCCACCCGCATCGTCTTCGGCGCACGTTGCTGACGGGTATCCACTGCAGAGGTCGCGGGCGCACCCACCGGCTAGCTAGTCAGTGCCCACCTCGAGCACGACCTTGCCACGCTTCCCGCGGCCCGCGACTCGCTCGAACGCCGCCCGAGCCTCCTTGAGCGGAAAAACCGAGTCGACCTCCGCGCGAAGCGCGCCCGCATCCACGAGCGTTCTCAACTCGAGCAGCTGCTCCCGGTCGGGCTCGACGATGAAATAGATCGCGCCCGGCATCTCTGCTGCGATCGTGACCACTCGCTCGCCCGCCGGGACCTCGCCGCCACGAGTGTCGAAGACCAGGTCGACCGGACCGCTCTCCACGACCTCTGCACCGGCATGTCGCGCAAGCTGGACGGCGATGTGCCCAACCCCGCCCGAGGCGCCCGTGACCAGCACCCGCTCGCCCCGGACGAGTCGCCCATGCACAAACAATGCTTGCCAGGCAGTCAGCCCGCCCATCGGTAAAGCTGCCGCCTCGACGTGGCTCAGCCGCGAAGGCTTCGGTGCAAGCACGTTCGCCGGGACGACGGCGTACTCGGCAGCCACCCCGTCGCGGTCGAAAGGCGTCAGCGCATACACCTCCTCCCCGCTGTCGACGACAACGCCCGACAACTCGTACGACGGAATCGCCGGCAGTCGATCGACCAGCCACTCCAGCTCATCACGTGTGATCGCCGCCGCGTGCACGCGCACCAACACCTCGCCGCGGGCCGGCGAAGGCGTCTCGATCTCCTCGACTCTCAACCCGTCATCGTGCAGCCGTACAGCTAGCACACCGCTTCCCTCCGCTACTGGACTTCGTTCTTTGGGAGATCTTGGCATCTACCAATCTCGCCGTTCTGTACGGACTGTGTCCGGGGTCTCCCTTTGTCGCAGTCGCCGCACCCGACCACAACGAGCGGAGCCACAGCCCGTCCACGGTGACTGGTTGACCGCGATGAATCCCGCCGCGGGTTCCAGTCTCTATCCACATTCCATCAGCGCAGCGAGGGGAGCACTATGACCGCCACCTACACGTTCGACGTCTTTTCGAGCCTCGACGGCTTCGGCTCCGCCAGCGGAGGCGACTGGGGCGGCTACTGGGGCAAGCAGGGCCGCGAGCTGCTCGACCACCGCCTCGCCCTGTACAGAGAGGAGCAGCGGATGGTCTTCGGCGCGAATACCTACCGGCTCTTCGCGCGATTTCTGGCCACCGAACCCGAGGACTCCCCGGTAAGAGATCCGTGGGTTACCCGAATGGTGAGCCTGCCGGCGACAATCGTCTCGACCACTGTGGAGGAACCGCTCGACTGGGCGGACGGTACGGTGGCGCGCGGTGACGCGATCGACGTCGTCGCCCGGCTCAAGCAGGAGTCGGAGGTGCCGTTGCGCTCGCACGGGAGCCTGTCGATGAATCGGGCGCTGATGGCCGCCGGCCTGGTCGACCGCGTCCAGGTGACGATCTTCCCTGTGATCACCGGCCAGAACGGATCCGACCCGATCTTTCAAGGCGCAGCCGACTTCGATCTCGAGCTGCTCGAGACTCGAACGCTCGACGGCAACATCCAGGAGCTCACCTACCGGCCGACCCTGCATGTTTGAGCGCACTCTGGCGCCGCGACCTCCGCGACTCGGCCTGTCCTTACAGCCTCGCCGAAGACTGGAGGAGCGTGACTTCGGGCATAGCCCAAGTGGGGCGGGACTGCGGTGGTTCTTACCCCTTCCCCACAGCAGCTCCGCCCCGAAGTTGGTCCCCCTCCAGGCAACCTGTTCCCGACGGCTCGCAAAACACTGATCGCGGGCCGCGGGTTTTACCCTGTCATGACGTTTTGCGCCGCGCCCGACGGCGAGGGAGAGCGAGCGTCCTTGGTCGCTTACAGGACGAGGAACCCAAGGTAGGCGAGCCCCGCGAACCATACGACCTGCACGATCACCAGGCTCGCAGCCACAAATGCGTGGAGCAGACGATCATCCGTTTTCGCGCTGTTCCTCGATTCCATAAGAGCCCAACGCTTCCCCGTTACGCCGGCGATTACACATCGCGTGAGCCGGATCGTCCGAGCCAGCCGGGTGACCGGGCCGCCGTGGCAGCTCGTTGATCGCTCTTTGCTCGGAATAGCGAAGGGCGAGCCGAACTCGTCGCGAGGTTAGCCGTCGCCGGACACGGGCAACAGGCGCCTCAATGCAGCGACTACTGAACTGGTGGGACCATGTGACTTGGGCGTACCCCGAGGGCATCGCGCTGCTCGGCATCGTTGCGCTCGGCGCGCTCGGCGTAGGCGGCTACTTCGCCGCGAAGGCTCTCAGCAGCAACGGAAACACCGACCCCCTTACGAAGAAGCACGTCGTCACGACGCTCGTCCCCCAGACGCGAACGGTCAACGGTCACGTCGTCCGGTACAAGGTGCGCCGTGTCGTCCACTACACGCCCATCTACAAGCGCGTTGTCCGAACGATCGACGGGAAGACCATCACCACTCGCAGGCTGGTGGGTCGCCGGGCGGTGACTGTGAGCAGGGTCGTCACGTCGGCACGGACGAGCACGGTAAGAGCCCCAGGTCAAACCGTGACCGGGGCGGGGAAGACCGTCACCGGTCCCGGCCAGACGGTCGTAGTGACTCAGACGGTGACCCAGTCGCGTACGGAGACGAACATCGTGCCGACCACGGTCACGGAGGTCTCGACGACCACCATCCCGATCACGGTGACGGAAACGGAAACCGTCACGACCGACCACGGCCACTAGGGCGACTCTCGTGCGAAGCGGTCTGGCTGCTCGCCTGGCCGGTTCGGTCTAGGGGCGGGTCGTGTCGGACGCGTGGAGACGAGCTACTTCGACGCCCGCCCGGCCGATCTTCTCGACGATCGCGTAACCGTTTTCAGCCTCCACGATGTGCTCGTGCCCGGCCTCGGCCTCTTCGTGCCCGGCCACGAGGAGGAACCGTCTCGGATGCGATCGCACCTGTCGGTATTCCGCGATGCTGAGGATCACGGCTTCGAAGCAGCCCGGATCGGCGCACTCGCAGAGGAACGGCAGCCGGTCCGCCTCCTCGAACCGATGTGACAGGGCGGCGCGCTCCAGCCGTTCGTTCGCTCTCCGGAACCGCGATTGATTCGCAGCGACCTTGTGAGCACGAGCCTCGTCGTCGACGGACATCCGCCTACCGTGCCCTCCGAACGACTTCTGCCGCGCGTCCGCTCTTCTCGACGACCAGAAACTGCTCGGTCCGCTCGAGAACGCGTTCCACCGCCGCATCGTCGTGGCCGGGCACGACGAAGAAGAGGAGCGGGTTGGAGCGAACGCGCTGATAGACGGCGGGCTCCACCTCGACGCCCTCGAGGCAATGCTTCTGGCCGCACTCGCAGAGGATCGTGAGGGTCTTCGGCCGCCCTAGCCTCTCTTCCAACTTCTCGATCTCTTGGTTGACCTCCTGGAACAGCTCCTCGTTCCGGGCAACTCGTTCCTCACGTGACGACTTCACGTGAAGACTCTCTCCGGAAGAGCGACATCTACACCACCTGTTGGGCGCCGCGCGCGCAGGCCTCACAGGCGACGCTCCTGGAGCTCCGCGGCGAGCACGCCGTCGCAGCCGCGCGTGCGCGCGAGGCGCCGGCTGTTCAGCGGCGCTCGGCGCTAGTCGTCCTCGCAGGCCACGTTGACGTAACCCGAGCGAAACGGTCTTGTCTCGCCGGACGCAGGGTCGAACACATGGCGCCATACGCAGCCCGTGTCGTTCGTGAGCAGGTGGATCGAGACGGACGTCTCGGCCGAGGTCGTGCGCACGCGGTGGATGTCGTCACGCGGCGGGATCAGGACGTAGAAGTCCCCGGGAGCGAGCGAGCGCCGCTCGACGAGCTCGAGCGCGCCGTCCCGCCGAGCGTAGATCTCCTCGTCCTGCTCCCCGCGATAGAGACCGACGAGTCCCCACGCGAGATGGTCGTGGATCGGCGTCTCCGAGCCGGGCGGGACGACGAGGGAGAAGAGCGACAGCGACTGATCCTCGGCGCGGTAGAGGAGCCACTGGCCGATGCCGCCTCCCATCCCGCTCTCCGGAACGGCCTCCTGGTACCGAGCCGGGAGCCAGCCGGGGTCGGCGAGCAGCTCCGCGAACCGAGGCCGAAGATCTTCGCACGCCTGCTCGGGCGAGCCGGCTGTGGCAATCGTCGCCTGGACGTCGGCGACGAAGGCCCGCACGGCTGCGGTGTCGAGGACGAATTCCTCGCTCACGGCTCGACGTTACCGCCGGAAGCGGTAGACCCGCGCATCGTGCTGCGCAAACCAGTCGCGAAAGCGATTGTCGGCGACGCGCACGGTCCTGAATGCGCCCTGCTCGTACTCGAACAGGACCTCGCCGCCCGTGATCGGCTGCCCGTCGCGCCTCCGCGGAAGCCCGCTGAAGGTGACCCTGCTCGTCCCGCTGCCACGCCTGACGGCGATGACGTAGAGGAAATCCCCGGACTCGCGAGTGACGAGCTCGACTGCGTTGGTGCCGGCCTTGACCGCTTTCCGCGCATCGGGAGCCACGAGCGCGGGCGCGACGGCGGAGGACGTGAGCTCCTCGAGCAGCGGCCTGAGCACACGCTCCCAGAACGTCCAGTTCCAGCCTGCCTCCGCGTCGGTCGGCCGCGCGATCTGGGTGAGATGGCCGCCGAAGAACGACAGTCCTCGAGCTCCGTTCAGGATCGCCTGATACGCCATGAACCGCTCCTGGCCCAGGGTGGGGAAGCGCGGGACGTTGCCGGGGTGCTGGGCCGTCGAGATCACGCCGCTCCAGGCGATCTGGAGCGTCATCCAGATGGGCTTGCCGCCGGCGGCCCGGACCATCTTCCGCGTGACGTCGCCGACGACGCCGATGTCGCGCTTGCGGCCGCCTGCGTGCTTCCCCGGCGGGTACGAGACGGGATAGATGTCCGCGCCGGTGATGTCGAAGGCGGGCCGGTACGGAGCGAGCTGGGCCACGGTTCCCACCGGGGCCTGGGTGATCACCACCGGGTGGTCGGGATCGCTTTCGTGCAGCGTCCGGTAGGCGCGCACGAGTCCGGCCACCGGCACCCGCGCGGGACGGTTCGGATTCGCGGGCTCGTCCATGCCCTTCCACGCGCCGAGGGCGGAGTGATCCTTGAGCTGCCCGACGATCCGCGTGAGCAGCTGCTCTTTCGCCGCGAGCCCGCGTGCCGGGAGGTCGGGCACGTTGCCGAGCTGCAGCCAGCAGTGGAGGCCGTGCTCCGCGGCCGCGTCCAGCACTTCGCGCTCGGCAGCGATCTCCTGGTCGATCGATCGCGCGTTCCAGACGGGCCGACCGGCGCGGATGAAGCCGGCGCCGCCGTCCGCGAGCTCGGCCAGGGCGTCCTTGCCGTTCGGCGCCTGCGCGCCCGGAGGAGGCCCGTTCGAGAGCACGATCGGGAAGAGCTTGCGCCCCTCCACGACCAGCGCGCCTGTCGAACGGTCGACTCGGACGACGCTCATCGTCCCCTCCTACCCACCGAATGTCAGCATCATCCGTGCCGTGGACGAGCAGATCAAGATCGGCCGACGCACGATCCGCCTGACGCATCCCGAGCGCGTGCTGTTCCCGCGCGACGGCGTGACCAAGGGAGACGTCGCGCGGTACTACGTCGAGATCGGCGACGTGATCGTGCCGCACCTGCGCGACCGCCCCTTCACACTCAAGCGCTACCCGCACGGCATCGACGGTCAGGCGTACTTCCACAAGCAGGCGCCGAAGGGCAAGCCGGCGTGGATTCCGACGAGGCAGTTCCGGACCTGGCCGCGGGCGGGCGAGTCGCGCCTCGTCGACTTCACGCTCGTGAACGAGACCGCCGCGCTCGTGTGGATGGTGCAGATGAACTGCATCGACATGAACGCGTGGTACTCGCGGGTGGACAAGCCGGACCGTCCGGACTACGCCGTCTTCGACCTCGACCCACCGGAGTCGCGGAACGGCTTCGCGCAGGCGATCCAGGTCGCGCACCTGATCCGGGAGGCGCTCGAGGAGCTGGGGCTTCGCTCCTACCCGAAGACGAGTGGCGCCGACGGCATCCACGTGCTCGTCCCGATCGCGCGGCGCTCGTCCTACAAGGACACGTACGAGCTCGCGGAGCGCGTGTCCCGCGGGCTCGAGACGGCGAACCCCGGCCTCGTGACCACCGAATGGTTGAAGAAGAAGCGCCGCGGCGTTCTGGTCGACCACCGCCAGAACGGGCACGGGAAGACGATCGCGTCCGCCTACTCCGTGCGGCCGAAGCCGGGCGCGCCGGTGTCCACGCCCCTGCGCTGGGAGGAGCTCGGCGAGCA
>JAICLM010000134.1 GCA_025927435.1 Thermoleophilia bacterium
CCGCCGACGTGCCGGTAGTAGAGGGGCTTGATCCCATAGCGGTCGCGTGCGAGCACGAGGCGGCGACGGCGGGCGTCCCAGATCGCGGCCGCGAACATCCCGCGCAGCCGCTCGGCAAAGCCGAGGCCATGCTCCTCGTACAGGTGAACGAGCGCCTCCGTGTCGCAGCGGGTGCGCAGCTCGTGGCCGGATCGTTCGAGCTCTCGCCGCAGCTCGGGATAGTTGTAGATCTCGCCGTTCTGGACGACGACACAGGTTCCGTCCTCGTTCGCAATCGGCTGGTCGCCGTGCTCGAGGTCGATGATCGAGAGCCGGCGGGCCGCCAGTGCGATGCCGCCGTCCACGTGCTCCCCGCGACTGTCGGGGCCGCGGTGGACGAGGAGGTCGCTCATCGCGCGCAGCGCGTCGACGTCCGCGGCGCCGTGCGTCGCCGCGATCCCGCAAATCCCGCACACGCCGTTACCTTAGGCGCGTCGGCCCGTCAGTCCTCCGACCGACTGCCTGAGCACGCGCCAGCCGGTGGCGAGCACCGTTCGGAGATAGAGACGAACCGAGCGGTCGGCGATCCACTCGAGATCGTGCGCGAGCTTCTCGCCCATCGAGGTCTCGTAGCCGCGCCGCACCTGCGCGAGGCCGGTCAGGCCCGGCCGGACGACGAGGCGCTGCCAGTACGACGGCAGCTCGTGGGCGAGCTCGTCGAAGAAGACCGGCCGGATCGGCCGCGGCCCCACGAGGCTCATGTCGCCGCGCAGGACGTTCACGAACTGCGGGATCTCGTCCAGCTGCGTCGCCTTGAGCCACTTGCCGATCGGCGTGAACTCGGTCTGCGTGCGCTGGACGAGCTCTTCCCCGAGGTACTGGCCGAGCCGCCGCTCGGCGCCGCGCCGCAGCGTGCGGAACTTGTACATCGTGAAGACGCGCCCTCCGCGCCCGACGCGCTCGCCGCGGTAGAGGATGGGCAGCCCGCTCGTGACGAGCACGGCCAGCGCGATCACGAGCGAGATCGGCAGGGAGACGAGCAGGAACAGCGACGAGAGGAGGATGTCGAGGGCACGCAAGACGATGTCGCGCGGCCGCGCCGGCGTCTCGAGCGCGAGCTGGCGGTAGCCGCGGACGAGCGTGTCCTCGATCCGCGTCGACTCTGGCACGCGCCCGATCGTAAAGCGGCGGGGCACGCTGCGGCGAGAGGCGTCGGCTATAAGTCCGCCTTATGGACACGAAGCAGCTCGCGGCGTTCTGCGCGGTCGTCGAGCGCCGGAGCTTCTCGCAGGCCGCCGACCAGCTCGGGGTGACCCAGCCGGCCGTCAGCCTGCAGATCCGGTCGCTCGAGCAGCGTGTCGGCCAGCGGCTCCTCGACCGCTCGGGCCGCCGGGTCGAGCCGACCGAGGCGGGTCTGCGCCTCTACCGGGGCGCGCAGCGCCTGATCGCATTCGAGCAACAGCTGCTCGCCGACCTGGGCGACGAGGCCGAGGGCGAGCTCAAGGGCCGGCTCGAGATCGGCGCCTCCACCGGCCCAGGCGGCACCGTCCTCCCGGTCATCCTCGGGGAGTTCCAGCAGCTCCATCCGCTGGTGCACGTCGCGCTGACGGTCTCGGACACGCATACGGTCGTCGAGCAAGTCGGGCGGCGCGAGCTCGAGCTCGGGATCGTCGGTGTCGCCGGCCGTCATCGCGGCGTCACGTTCGAGCCGTTCTACCGCGACGAGGTCGTCCTGGCGGTCCCCGCGGGGCACGGTCGCGCGGGCAAGGCGATGACCCTCGAGGAGCTGAAGGCCGAGCCGCTGGTACTGATGCAGGAGGGTGCCGGGATCCGGCAGATGATCGACGAGGAGCTGCGGGAGCTCGGCCTTCGCCTGCGCGACCTGAACGTGAAGCTCGAGCTCGGCCTGCAGGAGTCGGCGCGCGCCGCGGTGCTCGGCGGCTTCGGTGCAACGTTCATCTCGCGGATCGCGATCGAGGGAGACCTCGCGGCGGGGGCGCTTGCGATTGCCCGCGTCGAGGGGCTCGAGCCCGCACGGGACGTCCAGCTCGCCCGCGCGACCGGGCGCGCCGAGACGCGGGTGGCGCAGGAGTTCGTCGCCTTCGCGCGCGAGCGTCTCACGTGATCGTCCACTGGGGTCTCGCGTCGCTGCCCGAGGCCTTGGCCGAGGCCGGCGTGACGGCGCCGCTGCTCGTCGCGAGCCCCCGCTGGGACTCGCTGGAGCTGCCGCTCGAGCCGGCCGCGCGGTGGCGGGAGGTGCCCTCGGACCGCATCGGTGAGGCCGTCGCCGCCGCGGACGGCGCAGACAGCGTGCTCGCCGTCGGAGGCGGGAGCGCGATCGATCTCGGGAAGGCGATCTCCGCGGCTACCGGTCTTCCGCTCGTCTCGGTGCCCACGACCTACGCCGGAGCCGAGTGGACCAGCTACTTCGGCGTGCGCGATCCCGGCCGCCGGATGCGCGGCGGTGGCGGCGGGGCGCGCCTGGCCGCGATCGTCTACGACCCGGTGCTGACCCTGGAGCTGCCTCCCGAGACGAGCGTGGGGACGGCGATGAACGCGCTCGCCCACTGCGCCGAGGCGCTGTACGTCCAGGGACACAATCCCGCGGCCGACGAGCACGCGCTGGCCGGCGCGTCCCTCATCGCCGAGTGGCTGCCGCGGGTCGTCGCGGCTCCCGACGATCGCCAGGCGCGCACCGAGCTGCTCCGCGGGGCCTGTCACGGCGGCGCCGCGCTCGGGGGCTCGATGCTCGCGCTCGGGCATGCGATGGCGCAGGCGATCGGCGGGCGCTACGGGCTCCCGCACGGGACGCTCAACGGGATCTGCCTGCCGCCCGCGCTTCGCTTCAACACCGCATATGCGGCCGACGCGGTGGACCGCTTCGGCGAGGCGATCGGCGATCGCCTCGACCCTGCCGGCCGCGTCGAGGCGCTCGCCGCGCTCGCGGGCCCGACGCGGCTACGGGAGCTCGGGGTACCGGAGGGCGACCTACCCGGGCTCGCGGCCGATGCGGCGGGGCGAGGCGGGAACCTCGCGAACCCGAAGCCTGCGAGCCCGGACGAGATCGAACAACTCCTCCGCGGGGTCTACTAGGCCGGATAAGCGATCGCTATGCGAACGATTAGGTATCGTTCCGCCGATGCCGGGCTTTGAAGACGGATTCCTGGGGGTGCCCGCGCGGCCCGGCAAGCCGCGCAGCTCCGGGCTCACGCACGTCATCGACAAGGGGCTGAACCTCCGCGAGATCGAAGGCCTCTTCGACACGGCGGGTGCCTTCGTCGACATCGTGAAGCTGGGCTGGGGCACCGGCTACGTCACGAACAACCTCGAGAAGAAGATCGCGCTCTACCGCCACTTCGAGACTCCCGTCGTCTGCGGCGGCACGTTCTTCGAGGCGGTCTACGCGCGCGACAAGATCGACGAGTTCAAGGGCTGGCTCACCGAGCACCGCTTTTCACACGTCGAGATCTCCGACGGCACGATCGAGATCCCGCGCGAGCGCAAGCTCGAGCTCATCGCAGAGTTCGCCGGTGACTTCACCGTGCTCTCGGAGGTCGGCTCCAAGGACGCCGAGGTGAACATCGCGCCGTACCTCTGGGTGCAGTGGATGCAGGAGGAGCTCGACGCGGGCGCCTGGCGCGTCATCGCCGAGGGCCGCGAGGGCGGCACGGCCGGGATCTATCGTCCGAGCGGCGAGCTGCGCACGGGCCTCGTCGACGAGATCGAGCACTCCGTCCCGTTCGAGTCGCTCATCTGGGAGGCTCCGACGAAGGAAAGCCAGGCGTGGTTCATCAAGCACTTCGGCACGAACGTCAACCTGGGCAACATCCCGCCCGACGAGGTGATCGCGCTCGAGACGCTGCGCCTCGGCCTGCGCGGCGACACATTGAAGGAGGTGCTGCTCGGTGGCGAGCCTGCAGCTGCCGGCTGACGTCGAGACCTGGCCCGCACAGCGGGTTGTGGAGTACATGCTCGGCGAGTTCCCCGGCCGCGTGGCGCTCGCATGCTCCTTCCAGAAGGAGGAGTCGGTGCTGCTCGACATGCTCTTCGAGCTCGAGCCGAACGCGCGCGTCTTCGCGATCGACACACGGCACCTCTTCCCGGAGACATACGAGCTCTGGCGGGAGGTCGAAAGCCGCTACGGCACGACGATCGAGCGTTTCGAGAGCGCGCCGGTCGAGGGCGGGCTCTGGGAGACGAATCCCGACCTCTACCTCGCGATCGCCAAGATCGAGCCGCTGAACCGGGCGCTGCTCGACCTCGACGCCTGGATCACCGGCATCCGGCGCGACCAGTCTCCGCTGCGCGCCGACGCGCCGAAGCTCGGCTGGGACGAGAAGCACGAGCTCTGGAAGGCGAATCCGCTCGCCGACTGGAGCGACGAGGACTGCTGGGCCTACATCCGCGAGCGCAACCTTCCGTACAACGGGCTGCACGATCAGGGTTACGAGTCGATCGGCGACACGCACTCCACCCTTCCCGGCAAGGGTCGTGAAGGCCGCTGGGCGGGAACGGAACGCACCGAATGCGGGCTGCACACATGACCGGCTTCGTCCTCTGGTTCACCGGGCTCTCGGGTGCCGGCAAGACGACGATCGCGAACAACGTCGAGCCCGAGCTCGAGCGGCGCGGCCTCGTCGTCGACCACCTCGACGGCGACATCGTCCGTACACATCTCTCGAAGGGCCTCGGCTTCTCGAAGGAGGACCGCGACACCAACATCGCGCGGATCGGGTGGGTTGCCTCGCGCCTGGCACGTGCCGGCGCGGTCGTGATCGTCTCCGCGATCTCGCCGTATGAGGAGTTGCGCCGCCACGCGCGCTCCCTCGTCGAGCAGCACGCGCCGTTCGTCGAGATCTTCGTCGACACCTCGCTCGAGGAGTGCGCGCGCCGCGACCCGAAAGGGCTCTACGCCCGCGCCTTCGCCGGCGAGATCGAGGACTTCACCGGCGTCTCGGCGCCTTACGAGGAGCCGCTCGATCCCGAGCTGCGGCTCGAGACGGCCGGCCGCACACCGTCCGAGTCGGCCGCGGCGGTGATCGAGCGACTCGAGCAGCTCAATCTCCTGCCCGGGCGTGTGGAGTCGGAGGCGTGAGCACCTCCCGCGCGATCCCGACGCTGACGCACCTCGACGAGCTCGAGTCCGAGGCCGTCCACATCTTCCGCGAGGTCGCGGCCGAGCTGGAGCGTCCCGTGCTGCTCTTCTCCGGCGGCAAGGACTCGATCGTCCTGCTCCGGCTCGCCGAGAAGGCGTTCCGGCCGGGCAAGTTCCCGTTCCCGATCATGCATGTCGACACCGGGCACAACTTCCCGGAGGCAATCGAGTTCCGCGACCGGCGGGTCGAGGAGCTCGGCGAGCGTCTCGTCGTCGCGTCGGTGCAGGAGTCGATCGACAAGGGCCGCGTGGTGGAGGAGACTGGCCCACGCGCGTCCCGCAACCGGCTTCAGACGACGACGCTGCTCGACGCGATCGAGGAGCACCAGTTCGACGCCGCGATCGGCGGCGCCCGGCGCGACGAGGAGCGCAGCCGTGCGAAGGAGCGGATCTTCTCCTTCCGCGACGATTTCGGCCAGTGGAACCCGCGCGCGCAGCGGCCCGAGCTGTGGAGCCTCTACAACGCGCGGGTGCGCAAGGGCGAGCACGTCCGCGTCTTCCCGATCTCGAACTGGACCGAGCTCGACGTCTGGCAGTACGTCGCGCGGGAGCAGCTCGAGCTGCCGCCGATCTACTTCGCCCACGAGCGCGAGGTGTTCCGCCGTGACGGCATGCTCTACGCCGCCTCGGAGCACATCGAGCGCATGGAGGGCGAGGACACCTTCGTCACCTCGGTCCGCTTCCGCACCGTCGGCGACATGACGTGCACGGGAGGGGTCGAGTCGACCGCGGCGACCATCGACGCGGTCGTCGAGGAGATCGCCGCGACGCGCGTAACCGAGCGCGGCGAGACGCGGGCCGACGACCGCTTCAGCGAGGCAGCGATGGAAG
>JAICLM010000123.1 GCA_025927435.1 Thermoleophilia bacterium
CGGCGGGTGCAGCCGGGAGCGCCGCCGGGAATGCCGCGTGCTTCATCGCGATCGCATCGGCGTTCGCGGGTGCGATGCCGGCGAAGCTCGGGCTGGGCCGCGTGCCTGCGTTCGCCGCGCTCGACGCGGGCATCGGCATTCCCGCCGTGGAGCCGCCGGTGCCGGCCGCCTTCGCGGAGGCTGCCGCTTGATCGGCCCGGTCGCTGGCGTTGTGCGCGGAGACGGCGAGCCAGGCTCCGATCACGATCACGAATGGGATCAGAAAGCCGGCGAAGACCGCGAATACCTTCCAGCCGACGACCCGCTCCCGATCAGAATGGCCCACCGAATACGTGCTCATGACGCCTCCTCGCTTCGAGTTTTCACGGTCACCGTAAGAGGGCGCCGGACGAGGCGAATCCGTGTTTTCTACGAATCTCGTCGTGACAAGTCCGCGGCAAGATGAACGTCGTGAACGGCGAGCGACAGCGGCGGTTGATCCTCGAGGCCCTACGGAGCGCGCACGACGGCCTCGACACCGGTCAGCTCGCGGAGGGTCTCGACCTGCACCCGAACACGATCCGGTGGCACCTCGGCCGTCTCACCGACGCGGGGCTCGTGCATGCGAATCCCGAACGCCGCCACGAACGGGGACGGCCGAGCATCGTTCACCGCCTCACCGGCGAGGGCATTGCCCGCGGCCGCGACGAGTACCGGACGCTTGCGACGATGCTCACCGACGTCGTCGCTGCCGACACCGACGGAGAGGCTCACGCCTACGAGACCGGCTTCCGCTGGGGCCGGCACCTCCGGCAGGGCGAGCCCGACGCGAGCCTAGCCGAGCTGCTCGACCGTGAGGGGTTCGAAGCCGAGCAGCACGGCGACCAGGTCGAGATGCGCCGCTGCCCTTTCTACGCACTCGCGGAGAGCTCACCGCAGGTCATCTGCACCCTCCATCACGGCCTCCTCGACGGCGTCGTCGACGAGGAGCGCTCGGAGCAGACGGTCGACCGGCTCGACCCCTTTGTCGAGCCTGGCCTCTGTGTCGCCCATCTTCGCCGTGCGCGCCGGCCGGTTACGGCTCGAGCGGCTCTGCCGGCCCCGTGAGCCAGGCGCGGCCGTTCGCGAGGCGCACACGCAGGTCGCCACCGGGGAAGTGGACGAGGACTTCCCCGTCGCCGTGCGTAGCTGCCGCGACGGCCACGGCGCTCGTGCCGGACGCGGTCGTCTCCCCCACGCCGCGCTCCCAGACGCGGGCGGTGACCTCGCCGGGCCGTTCCACGCGCGCGACCTGCACGTTCGTCCGTTCCGGGAACCGCGGGTTCTTCTCGAGCCGCGGACCGAGCTCGCCGATCCGCTCCGGGTTGCCGACCACGACCGCGTGAGGATTGCCGACCGAGACCGGAGTCAGCTCGACGCCGTCCACGATCTCGGTCGCCTCGACCTCGACCGGCCCGAGGTCGGACTCGTAGAGACCATCCTCCGTGCGCCGCACCTCGACAGTCCGCGGCCCGACGTGGACGCGGGCGTTCCGCGAGCCGGTGCGGCTCATGTGCCAGGCGGCGGCGATACGCGTGCCGTTGCCGGACATCTCGGCCCGGGAGCCGTCCGGGTTGACGATGCCGATGGTCACGTCGTCGCCCTCCACGGACAGCACCTCGACCGCGCCGTCCGTACCGCACAGGTCGAGGTCGCCTGCGAGGCCCTCATGGACGAGATAGATGTTCCCGTGTGCGTGCCAGCGCGACGATCTCAGCGGCGGTCTCCTCCGGCGGCCGGTCGGCCGCGACCATAACGAGCCCCTCGAGGCGCCGCAGCCACTTGCGCTGATACGCGGCGTACTGCCGGGTTCGCACCACGAGCGTCTCGATCGCCTCGTCGCGCGCCAGCGTGGCGACCTCGTGGAGGCCGATAACCTTCTGCGCGGTCGCGGACGGGCTCGCCAGGAGCGCTCGGCGCACCTCCTCCTCGACGCCGGCGTCGAACATTCGGCGCGTCCGCTCCGCGATCCTGCGGTCGAGCTCGGGCTTGGGCACGTCGAGGCCCACGAGAAGCGTCGGGTGGCGCCACGCGCCACCGAACAGGCTCTGGAGGCGTGGCACGAGCGACCAGCCCGCCTCCGCGAGCTCGAGTGCCCGGACGACGCGGCGGCGGTCGTTCGGGTGCACTCGTTCGGCGGCGGCTGCGTCGAGCTCCCCGAGCCGGGCGTGCGCCGCGGCGGCACCGTCCTCGTCGTAGAGCCGCTCCCAGCGCCCGCGCGCACCCGGGGTGGGCGCAGGAGGCAGCTCGAGCTCGGCGAGCGCGGCGCGGAAGTACAGGCCGGTTCCGCCCACCACGAGCGGCGTCTTCCCGGCGGCCAGGATCTCGTCGACCGCCGCATGCGCGAGCGGCGCGTACTCGCCGACCGAGGCGGTGTGCGAAAGGGGCCAGATCCCGACCAGTCGCTCCGGATGCGGCGACCGGTTCGTCAGGATCGGCAGGCCGTCGTAGACCTGCATCGCGTCGGCCGAGACGACTTCGGCTGGGATCAACCCGGTGACGGCCTCGGCGACGTCCGACTTGCCGCTCGCGGTCGGCCCGAACAGGCCGATGACGAGCACCGCCCTAGGCGACGGCGAGCGCGAGCTGCATGCCCGCGAGGGTCGTCGACGTCGCGCCCTCGATCGCGACCGAGACGAGCTCGCCGGACGCGGCATCGCCGCTGAAGTTGACGGTCGTGTTGCGGCGCGTCCGGCCGCGCAGGAGCCCGGAGTCGGTACGGCTCGGGCCCTCGACGAGCACCTCCTCGACCATCCCGACCCGGCCCGCGTTCCGCCCCGCTGCGACCCGCTGCACGACCTCGACGAGCCGCTCGATACGCTCGCGCTTCAGCTTGTCGGGCACCTGATCCGGCATCGCGGCGGCCTCGGTCCCCGCCCGCGGCGAGTAGACGAACGTGAAGGCGCCGTCGTAGCCGACCTCCTCCACCACCTCGAGCGTCTCCCGGAAATCGGCATCGGTCTCGCCGGGGAAGCCGGCGATGATGTCGGTCGTGAGCGCAAGATCCGGGATCGCGGCCCGCAGCTCGGCGACGAGTCGCAGGTAGCGCTCGCGCGAGTACGTCCGCCGCATCGCCTTGAGGATCCGGCTCGAGCCGGACTGCAGCGGCAGATGGGCGTGCTCGCAGACCGCGGCGCACTCCGCCATCGCAGCGATGACGTCCTGGCGGAAGTCCTTCGGATGCGGACTCGTGAAGCGGATGCGCTCGATCCCGGGCACGGCGTCGCACGCACGCAGGAGCTCGGCGAAGCTCGATCCCAGATCGCGGCCGTACGAGTTGACGTTCTGGCCAAGCAGCGTCACCTCGCGGACGCCCTCCGCGGCGAGCTGCTCGATCTCGGCGAGGACCTCGCCGGGGCGCCGCGAGGTCTCGCGGCCGCGGACGGCCGGAACGATGCAGTAGGAGCAGACCGAGTTGCAGCCCATGGAGACCTGCACCCACGCCTGGAAACGCCGCTCACGCCGGACGGGAAGCCGAGCCGCGAAGGTGCGCTCCTCGCCCGTGCCGAACGAGCCGCGCGCGACGCCCTCGCCGCCGGCACCGAGCCAGTCGCCGAGGTGCGAGATCGTGCCGGGCCCGAACGCGACGTCCACGTCCGGGTAGAGCGCGAACAGCCGCTCCCGCTGAGCCTCGGCGTAACAGCCGCCGACCGCGACCACCGTTCCCGGCCGGTCGCGCTTGGCCTTCGCGGCATTGCCCATGTGGGCCGCGAAGCGGGTGTCGGGCTTTTCGCGGATCGTGCACGTGTTGAGGACGATCACGTCCGCCTGCTCCTGCGAGGGCGCCTCGCCGAGCCCGAGCTCCTCGAGCAGCCCCTTGATGCGCTCGGAATCGTGGGCGTTCATCTGACAGCCGAAGGTGGTGACGTGGTACCGGCGCACGGCTGAAGGGTAGCCCGGCGGCTACTCGGCTCCAGCGTGCTCGACCGCGTCCGCCGCGCGGTGCACGCGGAGCTCCCCGCCGACGATATGGCCCACCTTGCCGGTATCCGGGTACTCCGTCACGTCCGGGTCGGCGTTCGTCGACACGATGAGCACGCGGACGGTCACATCGGATTCGTTGCGGAGCTCCTTCGCGCCCTCGGGCCCGCGCGGGAAGACGACCACGTCCCCTTCGGCAAGGACGCGCTCGCCGGCCGGAGTCCGGAGTGTCGGCGTCCCACGGAGGACCACCACCATCTCCTCGCTGCCGTGGTGCAGGTGGTACCAGTTCTCGCCGCCCGGCTGGAGTTCCCAGACCGACCCGCCGAGCGCGCAGCCGTCCGGGCGAGCGAGACGGAGGGCGCCGACTCCTCCCCAGTCCGGGACGTCGTCCCAGACGTTCGACATCACGCCGCCTGGATCGGCGAGTCGGCCGCCGGCTCCGCCTGCTCGGGCGCGGGCGGCGGAGTCGTCGTCGCGGCGTGGTTCTTCGCCACATCGACGGTGCGGCTCTCGCGGATCACGGTCACCTTCACCTGACCGGGATACTCCAGCCGGTCCTCGATCTCGCGCGCGATTTCGTGGGCGAGCAGCGCCGCCTCGTCGTCGCTGACGTCGCCCGGGCTGACGATGACCCTGATCTCGCGTCCGGCCTGCAGCGCGTAGACCTTGTCGACGCCGCGCTTCGAGGCTGCGAGCTCCTCGAGCGCCTCGAGACGCTTGATGTACTGCTCGAGGCTCTCGCCGCGCGCGCCCGGCCGGCTCGCCGACACCGCGTCGGCGGCGATCAAAAGCACGGCCTCGACCGTCTGGGGCTGGACCTCGTAGTGATGCGCCTCGACGGCGTGGACGACGCCCTGCGACTCGCCGTACCGGCGCGCGAGCTGGGCCGAGATCAACGCGTGCGAGCCCTCGATCTCGTGGGTCATCGCCTTGCCGATGTCGTGCAGCATCGCCGCCCGCTTCGCAGTCTGGACGCTCGCCTGGAGCTCGGTCGCCATGATCCCGGCCAGGTGGACGACCTCGAGCGTGTGCTTGAGGACGTTCTGCCCGTAGCTCGTCCGGAACCGAAGCCGGCCGAGGATCTCGACGATCTCCTCGGGGAAAGGCCCGCAGTTCGCCTCGAAGACGGCCTGCTCGCCGGCCTGCCGGACGACCTCCTCCACCTCCGCCTTCGACTCGTAGTACGTCTCCTCGATCCGCGCCGGGTGGATCCGGCCGTCCTCCAGGAGCTTTGTCACGGTCAGGCGCGCGACCTCTCGTCTCAGCCCGTCGAACGAGGACAGAACGACCGCGTGCGGCGTGTCGTCGACGATGAAATCGACGCCGGTGAGGTGCTCGAGCGCCCGGATGTTGCGGCCCTCCCGCCCGATGATCCGGCCCTTCATGTCGTCGGAGGGGAGCTCCACCACGGTCACGGTCGTTTCGGCCGTGTGGCTTGCGGCGACCCGCTGCAGGGCGTCGGCGACGAGGTTGCGTGCGCGGCGCTTCGACTCTGCCCGTGCTTCGTCCTCGAGCGTCCGGACGCGCCTCGCGAGCTCGTGCCGTGCCTGCTCTTCTCCGCGCTCCAGCAGAAGCGCTTTTGCCTCGGCCTGCGTCAGCCCTGCCACGCGCTCGAGCTCTGTGAGCTGGAGGTTCCTCGTCTCCTTGAGCTCGTCTTGAAGCTGCCGGACGTGCTCTTCCCGGTCGGTTAGGCCCTGGTCGCGGCGCGAGAGCTCCTCGAGCTTCCGCTCGACCTCGAGCTCCTTCGCGAGGACCCGCTCCTCGATCTTCAGGACCTGCGCTCGCCGGTCGGTGAGCTCGGCGTCGATCTCACTGCGCAAGCGGACGGCCTGCTCGCGGGCCTCTACCTGCGCCTCGCGCCGAACCGCATCGCTTTCGCGGCGCGCATCGTCGAGCAGCTGGTCGCGGATCCGGCGGGCCTTGGAGACTCCGGTAGTGCCGAAGACCGAGACCGCGAGCAAGGCGAGGGCGACGCCTCCGGCAATCCCGATGGCAATTCCGATCCCGATCACGTGCCGGCTCCTCGGTCGGGGACCAAGCCGCCTGCGGCGGCACTCCCATCCGTCGCCGGACCGACGCGGCAGCTATCCGAGAAGCCGTATCTCCGGCAGCACTGTGCTGCCGGAAAGCCGCTGCGCTACCTCGCGCGCGACCTCCGAGTAGTGGGAACTGAGTAGTCGTTCATCGGACTAGGTTTCGGAAAAGCTGCTTTTGCAGGCAAAACGTCGAATGGAATGTGCCGTGATCGTACCGCTTCTCACGCCTCGAACGCAAACGACGAGGCGACGTCGTCCAGGGCGTCGCGCGAGAAGCCGCGCGCGGACAGGCGCCGCAGGAGCGCCGGCGTGATCTTCTCGGTCTCCAGCAGCCGGCGAAGCCGTACGGCCTCGGGCTCGAGGCCGGCGACGGCGCTTGCAGCTGCGTCGGGCGCGATCTGCCGGCGTCCGAGGTCGGCGCGGATCGCTGCGTCGCCGTAGCCGCGGCGGGCCATCTGC
>JAICLM010000254.1 GCA_025927435.1 Thermoleophilia bacterium
CGCGGAAGCGTCCGCCACTCGAGGCGATCGGTCTCCCGGCGGTCAGCCACGCCACACGCTCCACCGTGGCCCGAGCGCGGGGTGATCCATCCAGGCACGCGCAATGCCCTCCAGCCCGTGAATTCTCGGAGGATCGCCCGGCGTGAAGGCGGCGAGGTCGACGTTGTGCGTCCGCACGGACAGAGAGTGGCTCAGCCAGCAGAGCGTCGCAACGGTCGCGACCGAGTCGAACGGCACCCCTGTAGCCTCGGCCGCGCGCCGGACCCAGCCGAAGAGAAGCGGCGACGAGGACGCCTTCCCGGCGAAGAGGGCGGCGACCCGCCCGGGCAACTCCTCCGGCGCGGCGGGCGCGTCGAGGTGGACGAGGGCGTCTGCGAGGAAGTAGAGGAGATCCCACAGCGGCAAGCCGGTCGTCCGAGCGTTCTCCCAGTCCACGACGACGAAGTCGTCCCCGTCTGCGACGACGTTCCACGTGCCGAGATCGTTGTGCTGTGCCACCGCGGGCAGCGCGGGGAGCGCCTCCACCAGATCGGAGGGCACGGCGAGCTCGCGCCAGGCCGGCACCACCTCGCCCCTCAGGCGCTCCAGCTCGGGTTCGAGTGCCGCCGTGGGCCGCTGCGTCCGCCGCCCGAGCTCGAGGATCCACTCGCCGATGCGGTCGATCAGCCGCAAGTTGACGTCTCGCTGGCCCGGCGTTGCCAGGACGTCGCGCAGCCGGCGCCCCGCCGCAGCGCTTTCGAGCGACGCGTGGACGCCGTCGAGCTCGAACCGCCCGATGAGACGGGGTATGCGGCGGGCGACGTCTCCGCCGGCCGAGCGTGCGAGAGCGAGTCCCCGCTCGTCGTCGGCGAACCGCTCCGAGTAGCCGGCGACGCGTGCGAATTTCAAGATCCATTCGGGTCGAGCGGCGCCGGGGCGAAAGAGCTGGAACGCGTTGCGGCTGAGGGAGTCTCCCTGTCCGAAGGTGAGGAACCAACCGACGTCAGCGGGAAGGTCGAGCTCCCGGGCGGCGCCGACGAGGGCGGGTGGGCCGCTCTCGCGGGTCGCGACGGTGACGACGGGCGATGCCCAGGAGGGAAACCGTCCGCGTGAGGCGAGAGCGCGTGCCGCCTGCATGCGCGCAGCTTTCCAGCGGCGGTCGACGACACTCCAGCGCTCGAGCGCGTACGAGACCGCCGCGGGCTGATCGAGCGGCAGAGCCAGTGTGGGACGCTCGCGCGTCGGGCGAAGGAGGACCCGTCGGGTCCGGTAGCCCGAGTCGCGGAGCCGGCGTTCCCGACCTCCCTCGACGATCACGGCCGCAGCTCCGGCCGCAGCGGCAGCGGCGGCATCGCGTGCCGAGCCGACGACGAGGTCAGCGGCGGCGACGCCGTCTGCCACCACCTCGATTCCCGCGGCCTCGAGCCCGGTCCGCCAGGCCTCCAGACCGTCGAGCACTACGGCCCGTCTCACCGGGCGCGGCAGGACGAAGCGAGGATCGACGCGATGCAGGCTCACCGGAGCGGTCTGATGGTAGACCCGGGCCGGCCGAACACGGCTGCGGCCACCCTCAACCGTGGCCCCGGATTCTCCGCCGCCAACGCTCGACCGACCACGGCACGGGCTCCCCGGTCCACGCCTTCCAGACGAAGACGGCCCACCCGTCCCAGTCCTTCGGCTCCACGCGGGCCAGGCGGTACGGGTCCGTGCCAGACCCGTTTCGTCCCGGAGCAGTCGAGAACGCCGCGCGGTATCCCGCTTCTGCGGCGGCCGCCCGGACCCCCTCGGTCTCGCGGCCGTGCGGATAGGCCAGCAGCGGCGGAGCCTGTGGAAGCTGCGCACGGAGCTCCCGCAGCGAGTGGCTCAGCTCGGCCGCGAGGTCCTCCTCGTCGAGCTCGGGCAGCGAGACGTGCGAACGAGCATGAGAGCAGACCACGCCGCCGTGCTCGCTGAACTCCCTCAGCTCGTCCCACGACGCGAGCGGTTCCCCGTACGTCCAGTCCCAGGGGGCCCCGGCGCCGACCGCGGACGTCGTGACGAAGAGGATCGGTCGCAGGTCGGCGTGCCGGTCGAACGCCACGAGCGCATCGCGAAAGCCGTCGTCGGCGGTGAGAACGACGGCCCGGCGCGGCAGCGTCGCCTCGGGGTCGTCGTGAAAGGCGAGGATCTCGTCGACTGCCAGCGCCCGAAAGCCGAGCCGTCGTAGCAGGCGCATCTGCCGGTCGAACGTCTGCGGCGAGACGTCGAGACGCTCCTGCCCCGGTTTCCCCTCTCCCGCGATGCGGTGGTAGAGGAGCACGACATACGAGCTCTTCGTCAGCCGCTCCCACTCGTGCGGCGTCGCCGCGTCCCGTACGCCTCGCCAGAACGCCGCGTCGGCGGCCGCCTGCAAGGGCGTTCGGGCCATGACCGGCGCCGCCAGGAGCAGACGCCGAATCAACCGCCGCTTGGCCGGCGCGGCGAAGAACGATCCGAGCTGCAAGTGCGGGAGGAGCGCGGGATCTGCACGCGCGATGCCGACCGACGACTCACCCCGCAGACGGCAGAACCGCAGGAGCGCCCGGGTGTCGGTCGGGACGTCGGGCTCGCCCCACTCCAACACCTGTCCTCTCCGGCGAAGGCGGGCTGCGATCGCCTCCGGGTTGGCAACGCCCTCCGGCAGACCAGCCGCGGCGTCTCGCAGCGTCTCCGGATCACCGGAGATACGGGCCACGATCGCGGGGCGTACGCCGCCAAGAGCGTGGAGGAGAACCGGCGCCACCGCCGGCGACGATACAATCGCGGCCCGGATGAGGCGGATGCTGGCGCCACCACCGGCGCAGCCGGTCGAGCCGGGGCGTGCGCCGACCTTTTCCGTGATCGTCGCCGCCTACCAGGTGGCGGACGTGATTGCGAACGCGCTGGACTCGATCCGGAGCCAGACGTACCCGGCGCTCGAGGTGATCGTCTGCGACGACGGCTCCACCGACGACATCGAGACGGCGCTCGCCCCG
>JAICLM010000044.1 GCA_025927435.1 Thermoleophilia bacterium
GTGAACTCCTCCTCCGTCTCCTCGGGCGGGCGGTGGTAGCGGTTCGTGTTGCTCACGTGCCGCACCTCGGGCACGAGCGGCTTGAACGGCTCGCGGAGGGGCTCGACGCCGTTGAGCGACAGGGCGCCGAAGGTCGTCCCGTGGTAGGCGATGTTGCGGGCGATCGCCTTGTACTTGTAGGAGGGAGGCGGGCCGCCCTCCTGTCCGGGGACGCGCTCGCCTGGCTCGACGCCCTTCGCCTCCGAAGCGCCGTCGCGGACCGCGAAGTACTGCCGCGCGAGCTTCCACGCCGACTCGACGGCCTCGGAGCCGCCCGACACGAAGAAGACGCGGTTGAGGTCGCCCGGCGCGAGCGACGCGACCTCCGCCGCGAGCTCGATCGCGCGCGGGTGCGCGTACGTCCAGTTCGTGTAGAAGGGCAGCTCGCGCATCTGCTCGAGCGCGGCCTGCCCGATCTCCTCGCCGAAGCCGTAGCCGAGGTTGACCGAGAACAGCCCGGCGAGCGCGTCGAGATAGCGCTTGCCGTTGACGTCCTCGAGGTAGCAGCCGTCGCCGCGGACGATGATCGGCGGCTCGCCGCCTCCCATCTTCGTGAAGTGGAGCCAGAGGTGGTCGTTCGCCAGACGGCGGAGCTCGTCGGCGGACGTCGCTCCCTGCGTGATGCTCATCTCGTCGTTTCCTCCTTCGGCATTCCACTCCCCCAGTCGTAGAGCTGCTTCCACATCTCCAGGTAGACGAAGGTCTCGGTCGAGACGACGTCCGGCAGCGCGCGCAGCCGGCTCGTCAGCTCGAGCAGGTGCCGCCGGTCGGCAGCGACGAGCTCGACGACGAGGTCGAACTGCCCTGCCGTGGCCACGACGTAGTCGGCCTCGGGCCAGCGGGCGATCGCGTCGGCCGCGTTGTCCGGCGAGCCGGAGGTCTTCACGCCGACGAGCGCCTGCTCGTAGCCGAGCCCGAGCGGATTCGTGACGGCGACGACCTGGAGGATCCCTTCCGCGGTCAGGCGCCCGTAGCGCGCGCGGACCGTGGCTTCCGAGACTCCGACGCGCGCGGCGATGGCGCGGAACGACTCGCGGCCGTTCGCCTGCAGCGCCTCGATGATCCGGCCGTCGAGCTCGTCCGTGCGGTGCGCCGGAGCGACGGGGCCCCGCTCCGAGCCACTGGTGGAAAGTCGGAGCGGCTGAACGTCCTCACTGCGCATCGCGCGGCATTCCTACCACTCAGCCGCGCATTTCGCCAACTGAACCGCGCGGGAGCCGCGCTTCGCGCGACCTGGTCAGCAGAGCGCGCGATGCGCACGCTCGATCGCGCGCACCGTCGCCTTGCCCGGATCCCGGACCGCAGGCCCGTGACCCGTTGCCAGCAGCTGCGGCTCGAGCGCTCGCAGGATGCGGGCCGACGCGAGGTTCCGCTCCTTGTCCCAGGTCGCCATCGCAGCGATCGGGAAGGGGAGCGTGAAGTGGCTCGAGACCGCGACCCCGCCGAGCGTGGTGAGCACGTCACCGGCGAGCAGCGTGCGGTCCCGCGTGTCGAGGAAGGCGACGTGCCCGGGCGTGTGGCCGGGTGCCCCGATCACCTCGAGGCTGCCGACTCGGTCGCCGGGCTCGAGCAGCACGTCGGGCTTCGTCTCGAGCTCCGGCCAGGAGCCCGGAAGCTTGTCGTCGACGACGTCCTCGCCCGCGTGGATGCGGGCGTCGAGCTCGGGCATCGCGACCTCGACGGCGCCGTTCAGCCGGCCGCGGAGCTCGTCGAGCGAGCCGACGTGGTCGCCGTGGCCGTGGGTGAGCGCGATGCGCCGAATCGGGGCGCCGGCCGCCTCCGCCGCCTCGATCAGCGCCTCGCCGCTGCGCGCAACGGTCGTGTCCACGAGCGTGAACCCGTCCTCCTCGCGCACGAGAAACGCGTTCACGAAGCGCAAGCGCGTGAGCTGGATGAGATTCGGAGTGAGTTGACGTACGCGCATGGCCGCCGTAACCTTGCCTCCCGTCCCCGGCGAGAGGAGGTTCGAAACAAATGATGCTTGCGTTTGCCGCCTCCTCGGTCCTTCTGACCTAGCGCCGGACGCTCCTTCGTGGGACGCGTGCGGCGTCCCATCTCATCTGAAGGAGCTTTGCGTTGCCTGGATTCGATCTACGCGAGCTCGGCTGGAACGACGAGCTCGCCGAAAACCTGGAGCCCGGTCTCGTAGCGGGACGCGTCGCCGCCGTCCATCGGGGCGCCTTCGACGTCTGGACGGAGGCCGGTGCCGTCCGGTCCCGCCTGCCCGGCCGGCTCGTGCACGAGGGCCTCGAGGTCGGCGCCGGCGACTGGGTCGGCCTCTCGGACGGGTTGATTCGCGTTGTCCTGCCGCGCCGCAGCGCCATCGTCCGGAACGCGGCCGGCCTGACCACGACCGCGCAGACGCTCGCCGCGAACGTCGACGTCGCGTTCGCGGTCTCGTCGCTCGGGCCCGACCTCGAGCCGCGCCGCATCGAGCGCTACCTCGTCACGCTCTGGGAGAGCGGCGCGTCCCCCGAGATCGTGCTGACGAAGGCGGACCGGCTCGACGACCCGTGGCCGCTCGTCGCGGGGGTCGAGGCGGTCGCGCTCGGCGTCCCGGTGCACGTCGTGTCCGCCGTGACCGGACAGGGCTGCGACGCGCTGCGCGCCCGGATCGGAGCCGGTACGACGGCCGTCCTGCTCGGTTCCTCCGGTGTCGGCAAGTCGACGCTGGTGAACCGCTGGCTCGGCGAGGAGACGATGGCGACGAAGGAGACGCGCGAGGACGACGACGAGGGCCGGCACACGACCACGCACCGCCAGCTGCTCGTCCTGCCGGGCGGCGGGCTCGTGATCGACACGCCCGGCCTGCGCGAGCTGCAGCTCTGGGACGTCGACTCCGCCGCGCTCGACGCTACCTTCGCGGACGTCGAGGAGCTCGCGGCCGAGTGCCGTTTCGCCGACTGTACGCACACCCACGAGCCCGGGTGCGCCGTGCTCGCCGGCGTCGAGACCGGCGAGCTGCCGCACGAGCGCCTGCAGAGCTGGCGCAAGCTGCAGCGCGAGCTGCGCGCGATCGCGATGCGCCACGACGTGCGCCTGCGGAAGGAGGAAGGACGGAAATGGAGGTTGCGCACGCGGGAGGCCCGCGCGCGGGCGAGGCACCGGTAGACGGCTAGAGCTGCGGGGCGGCCGCGGCGACCTCGGCCGGGGCATCCGCGTGCTTCGCCGCGAAGTTGTCGGCGAACATCTGCGCGAGCTCCTGCGCCTTGCGGTCGTACGCTTCTGGATCTGCCCACGTCGAGCGCGGGTCGAGCAGCGACTCGTCGACACCCGGCGCATGCACCGGCACCTCGAAGCCGAAGACGGGATCCGTGCGGAACTCGACGCCGGCGAGCTCGCCGGAGAGCACCGCCCCCAGGAGCGCTCGAGTCGCCTGGATCGGCATGCGGTGCCCTTCGCCGAACGGCCCGCCCGTCCAGCCGGTGTTGATCAGCCAGGCGCTCGCGCCGTGACGGGCGAGCTTCTCGCCGAGCAGCTTCGCGTAGACGGTCGGAGGCTGCGGCAGGAACGGGGCGCCGAAGCAGGTGGAGAAGGTCGGCTGCGGCTCGGTCACGCCGAGCTCGGTGCCGGCGAGCTTCGAGGTGTAGCCGGAGAGGAAGAAGAAGAGCGCCTGCTCGCGACTGAGGCGGGCGATCGGCGGCAGGATCCCAAAGGCGTCGGCGGCGAGGAGGATCACCGAGTGCGGATGGCCGGCGCGCTTTGCCGGCAGCGCGTTCGCGATCTGCTCGAGCTTGTACGCGGCGCGCGTGTTCTCGGTCTTGGAGTCGTCGTCCATGTCGAGTACCCCGCGCTCGTCGACGACCACGTTCTCGAGCACCGTGCCGAAGCTGTGCGCTGCCTTCCAGATCTCGGGCTCGGCCTCCTCCGAGAGTCGGATCGTCTTCGCGTAGCAGCCGCCCTCGAAGTTGAAGACCCCGTCGTCGCCCCAGCCGTGCTCGTCGTCGCCGATGAGCAGCCGCCCGGGATCGGCCGAGAGCGTCGTCTTGCCCGTGCCGGAGAGGCCGAAGAACACGGCGACGTCTTGCCCGTCCTGGGAGACGTTGGCCGAGCAGTGCATCGGCATGACGCCCTCGAGCGGCAGGCGGTCGTTCATCAGCGTGAAGACGGACTTCTTGATCTCGCCGCCGTAGAACGTGCCGCCGAGCAGGATTTCCTTGCGCGACGGGTGGAGGCACACGAACACCTCGGTGCGCGTCCCGTCCTGCGCCGGGTCAGCCTCGACCTCGGGCTCGTGGAGCACGAGCACGTCCGGCTCGAAGTCGGCGAGCTCCGATTCGGACGGCTCGATGAACATCGTCTTCGCAAAGAGCGCGTGGTACGGGTGCGTCGTCAGGACGCGCACCGCGAGCCGGTGCTTCGGGTCGGCGCCGCAGAAGGCGTCGATGACGTAGACGTCCTCCCGCTCCAGGTGCGCGACGACCTTCGCGCGCAGCCCGTCGAAGTGCTCCTCCGAGATCTCGGCGTTGACGTCGCCCCACCAGATCCGGTCCTCGGAACCGGGCTCGTGCACGACGAACTTGTCCTTCGGCGAGCGACCGGTGAAGCGGCCCGTGTCGACGACCAGCGGCCCCTCCTCGGCGAGTACTCCCTCGCCGCCGTCGAGCGCGGCCGTGTAGAGCTGCGACGTCGTCGGATTGCGGAGGATGCGCCCTGCGACGCGAAGCCCGTGGACCGCGAGGCTGTCTTCCGGCCGGTCGGTGATCGTCAACGTGCTCCTCCTCGTAGGGGCGGTGCCGGTTCCGCATGGTAGTGGCTGCCAGCGGCCGAGCGCGACCGAGGGCGATAGGATCGCCGCGTGGATCCGGCGGCGTACTAGCGGGTTCTGATCTGGGGCGAGGCATCCGGCCGACGGCCGTTCATGCCCTTGCCGCAACCGCGACGCAACGGAGGTCCTACTGATGAATCGCCAGAACCTGTTCGCCGACACCCCCTGGGATGTCGAGGACGCCGGGTCGCGCTCCCGCATCTTCTGGCGGCCGGACGACGCAAGGATGGGGGCCACCCTGTACGAGCTCGGCCCGGGGTATGACGGGGACAGGGTCCACATGCACTACGGCGCCGAGGAGATGTTCTTCGTCCTCAGCGGCCGGGTGGTCGTTCGCAACCTGGAGGGCGAGGAGGACCTCGCCGCCGGCGACTTCCTCTTCTGCCCGGAGGGACGGGCGGGCTCGCACGCCTTCAGCAACCCGCACGACGAACCAGCCCGGATCCTCGCCATGAGCGCCGGCGGCTACCCCGACGTCGTTGCCTACCCGGAGGACAACTACGCCTGGGTTGCGACTCGGGTTCCGGAGCTTCCGCCCGGCGGCGACCCCGGAATCATCGCCCGGTTCGACTTCGATGCGGATTGCCCGGATGATCGAGTCAGCCGCGGCATGAGGATGCTCCGATTCCCGTGGGATATGGACTGACGAGTGGGGCCGCCGAGGCGGCCCCATTCCCAATCGCAGCGCTTTCTCAGATCGCGTCCGGCCGGAGCACGAGCGCTGGCCGGCGGGCGCGCCCGCTCAGGCCGAGAGAAGGCGGTTGAAGAACGACCGGTAGCGGGTCAGAGCAACCCGAAGGTCTTCGGTGGAGACGTTTTCTCCTTCATCGTCCCACTGAGCCTCGAGCCTCGAGCGGGTGTCGGAGAAGCCGGAGGCGAGCTCCTGCATTAGTTCGGCGACGAGCGTGTCGGCCTGCTCGACCGCGCGCCGCGGCTCGTCGACGAAACTGGCCTGGATTTCGTTCCAGCGCTGCTCGAAACGATCGCTCGCGTCCGCAGGCAACAGGGGCTCTGTTTCCTCGCTTCGAGCCGCGACGCGATCAGTGCCCGAGGACGCGTCCTGGCCCGCGGACACTGCCACTTCGCTGTCGCGTCGATCGGCCGGTTCACGCGCCTCGCCATCGGGTTGCTGCTCACGCGAGATCGGCGTGTCCTCGACAGTCTCGGCGCCGGCGGCGCGCGGCTCGGCAAGGTCACGGGTGGTGAGGTTTTCGCGTTCGCTCATCGTGTGGTCTCGCTCCTTCTCGGGTCGCTCGTCTGTACCTGTTCGGCCGGTGCTCGGCTTAGAGGCTCCTCCGCCGGGCTTTCGAGCAGATCGTCGAAGAGGGCCCGGTAGTGCTGCATGGCCTGCCGAAGATCCTCGGTCGAGGCGTCTCCCCGGTCGAAGCTCTCGTAGATCGCATGTCCTTGTCGGTAGTTGGCGACGACCTCGGGATGATCCACCGACACGACTGCCGCCTGTTGCTCGAAATCGTCGACGGGATACCCACGCTCGCGCATCACCTCGGCGACGAGCCGATCCGCCTCTGCAACCGCAGCGGACGGGTTGTCGACGAAATCGGATTGCACCTGCTGCCACTCGCCGGCGTAGCGCTCCCTCTGGCGCTCCGACAGCGGCGTGATCTCGAGCCGGTCGCGAACCTCCTCCCGCTCCCGGAGCTCCGACTCGGCTGCACGACGATCTCCACGCTCGGAGACCGTGCGCCCATATTCCGGTCCGAACTTCTCCTGCAGATGCCGTGACCGCCGGCGATCCATCGCGAACCACGCGAGAGCGACGAGCACGACAACTCCAACTCCGATCACGATCCATGCCCAGACAGGCATCGAATCCTCCTTCTCCTAGCCGGCGACTGATGCACCTAACGGGCCGGCACTCGAAACGGGTACGCAGCGTTCAGCTCACCTTGTGGTGGACCTTCCTCCCAGCGGCTGCGCTCTTGTCAGCAGCCCTCCGTGAGCTCTGAAAGGGCTTGGGGAGCCAGCGACCAAGAGGACCGGGCGAATGGCCGGCAGCCCGCGCCGCACCTCCGAACCCCTGATCGACAGCCCGCTGCGGCCCCCGCGACAACCTCGGTAGCAGCAGCGCCAGCAGGAAGAGCAACACACATATGGCAACGACCCCGACGATCAGCATGGTCGGATCTCCCTTCGGTAGACCCAGTTAGAACGACGGTCGTCGCGAGCCGGATACCTCCGGGCTCCTCCGCAGCTACATCCTCCACGAGAAGGTCGAGGGGCGACAAAGAATGCAGCGCAGCAGGTCACCGACCTTCGCTCGCAGCGCCAGGCGCGCGTCCAGTTTCTCGACGTCGACGTAGATCTCGTCGACCTTCACCTTGCGGATGTCGCTCTTCGACCTACTCCCGTTGCGGCTCTTCGATCCAGCCGATGACCGTTTGCTCGCCGGCATCCTCCACTCCCTCTGCAGCTTGTCTCCGCGAGATTTGCCCAGTCCGGCGCCTTGCGATCCCGAACCCTTCGGGTAGGTCAGGCCGGGAAGAGAGCTCAGTGAGTGACCGGGCAGGCCCAGTAGGAGTTCAACCGCGCCCGTCGCGCCGCACTTGCGCGAGGATCTCGGCTCCGTCGTTGATATTCCGGATGGCCTCGGTCAGCGAGTTCCCACCGCCAATTGGAGCGCTCGAGGAGGGGGTAGTCGTGGCTGGCGCGAGCAGCACGGTCGCGTCGAGTCGCAATAGTGGAATGCCGAGAAGCCGTGCGCGGACAGAAGCCTGAACAAGCGATCCCTCAGAGAGACGTCGCCCGCGATCCACCGTCGCGGTTACGGTGACAGGACCGGCACCGTCGACACGCCGGCTGCGGCGCGTGTGATTCACGCACCCACCTGTGTGCGGCGGCGAAGTGACGAAACCGCCGCGCTGGCCGCCGTGAGTGCAGCCGCGCCACCGGTGATGATCGCAGCCTTCACCGCCGTCTTCGTTCCGACGCTATCGCCGAGGATGCTGAGTGAACGGCTGATCGGCTCGAAGAGCTCCTCCGGCTTGCTTTTCCCGCGACGGAGTCTCATGATCGCGCTCCCTCACGGGCCCGCTGACGCGCGGCCTTGGTGATCACGTCCACAAGCTCGTCCTTCGTCATGTTCGCGCGCGTCTCGATACCAATACTGGCTGCGAGCTGCGCCAGCTCCGGCTTCTTGTAAGCATCGAGACCATCCGTGGCATTGAGTTCGCGTGCTGTTTCCCGGGCTCGACTAGCCGCTTGTTCGCGAAGCTGTTCTGCCGTCTCAACACGCGCCTCGGCGTCGGCGGCTTGCTGCTTCGCTTCATTTTGCAGTTGTTCGGCCTGCCGCTCGGCCTCGTCGGCGGCCGCCCGCGCGGCTTCGGCGGCCTCGTCCGCCAGCCTTCGCGCCTCGCCCAGTGCATGGGTTGCCTCTTCGAGTAGCTCTTCCGCTCGCTGCCGCGACTCCTGAGCCTCACTCTCGGCCTCCGCAATCTCGTTCTCGACCTCTTCTTCGACTTCCTCGCGTTTCTGCTTCGCGTCGGCCTCGGCGTTAGCTCGCTCGCGCTTGACCAATTCCTCGGCGGCCTTCTCGGCCTCTTGCACTCGCTGCTTCACTTCACGGTCTGTCTCGCGCTCGACGTTCTTGATCTGAGTGCGCCCCTGTTCGCTCACAGTGCGAGCTCGATTCGCGGCTGCTTTCGACTCGCGCGCGGCCTCTACCGCCCGATCCTCAACTTCCCGGGCGCGCTCAGCTGCATCACGCGCCCGTTTTGCGCGGATCTCGACCGAATCGCCAACCGGCGCAGCATCGACTACCGCGGCTGCTACCTGCCGGCCTTTGTCGCGCACCCCTACCGCCGCGTCACCGATCGCGCCGCTCGGGTTCACGATCCGTGACAGCAACCAAACCGCATTCGACGGCATCTCCCGAAGACCCATTCGCGTTCGCTCGAGCACGGACCTCACCCTCCACGGTCGAAAAAGACTCCAGACTGCTCCGACCGCCCTTCCCGTCCGAGCCTGTTAGAAACTCGTCGCCTGCGGCCATTCCACCCGTCGCCCCCGGGCCCGCCCGCGCAACCCCGGTTTCCGGTCAGTCCCGGCCGGGAAGCTGGGCATGCAACTACCAGAGGGATACGAGGAGGATTCGACGATGGATGTCCAAGCATTTGCGCAGCGCGTCATCGACCTGGCGGAGCGCTTGTCGGATGTGGCTGACGCCGCGACTGGAAAGCGCCGGAAACACCCAAGCGCGGTCACGCGATGGCTCGTGCTACCGGCGACGGGCGCTGGCCTGTACGCACTGGCCAAGAGCGACTTTCTTAGTCAACAGGCGAAGATCGTCGTGGAGGAAGCCAGGACGCTTGCATCGGAGTTGCCCGACGATCTCGTGACTAGTGTCCGTCAAGCCTCGCAATCGCCGACGAAATCCTCCTCGTCAGCAACCCGAAACTCGTCCACAAGCGCGCGGCGGCGAACAAGTCGCAACAAAGGTCAACAGCGTCGGCGGACCACCACTGCGAGCAGACGAACAGGCGGTAGCTAGTCTCCCGCCCCGGATCCGGGCTAGCCGCTCGCCACGGCGACCTCGCCGGGCGCGTCGTCTCGGTGACGCAGTAGCACCGCAGCGAAGAGGAGCCCGCCGAGCGTGAGCAGCGCCGGGAGGGCGACGAAGAACGGCCCGAGCGCGACGTGGCGCAGGAGGTAGCCGGCCGCGATGAAGCCGAACGGCCCGGCCATGGTCGCGACGGTCATCACGGCCGTCATCACCTTCGGGCGCAGCGCCTCGGGCGTCCGCACGGTCAGGATCCCGATGACCGGCGCGTTCACGAGAGGCGTGAAGAACGCGAACCCTCCGATGATGACCACCGCGGCGGGCCAGGGCGTCGCCGGCGAGAGCAGGAAGAGCGGCAGCGGCATGGCGACGATCGCAAGCGCCGCCAGCTTGAGCAGCTGCACCTTCTGGGTCACCTGCTGAGCGACGATCGCGCCGGCGAGCGCACCGATCCCGAAGCCGGCGAAGAGGTAGCCGAGCACGTGCGCGTTCGCGTCGTAGCGGAAGAATGCGATCGCCTGGACGCCGAGGACGATCCCCTGCGCGACGAAGTTGATCACGCAGGCGGCGAGCATCATCGGCCCGAGCAGGGAGTCGCCAAGCAGAAACTTCAGGCCGGCGAGCACGCCCTTCTGCTGCGCGGCCGCCTCGACGCGCTTGCCCGCGCGGACGACGGTGAGGATCACAAGGAAGGAGAAGACGTAGGAGCAGCCGTCGACGACGAGCACCGTGGCCGGAGTCGTGGCCGCGATCAGCAGGCCGGCGACCACGGGCCCCGCGAGCTGCGTCAGCTGGTTCGCGCCTGACAGGATGGCATTGACGCTCGCGACCGCCTGCTCGTCCTCGCCGGCGACCTCGGGGACGACGAGCCGCGACGACGCGAAGTAGGGAGCGGCGAAGATCCCGATCGCGAACGTCGTCGCGAGCAGCGCCGCGAAGGAGAGGTGCCCAGTGCTGTGCAGGATCGGGATGACGAGCATCAGCGGCCCGCGCGCCGCGTCCGAGACGAGCATCGTCTTCTTGGCGCCGAACTTCGCAATCACCGTGCCGGCGGGGATGCCGAAGATCGCGATGGGGAGCATCTCCGCCGCGAGGACCCAGCCCATCTTCGCCGTCGAGCCGGTCGTGGCGAGCACGAACCACGGCAGGGCGACGAAGGTCATGGCGGAGCCGGTCAACGACACGAGCTCCGCGGCGAGCAGTCCGATGAGCGAGCGGTTCCTCAGCACGCCGGTAAAATAAAACGTACGTACGGTTTTGTCAAGTGGCTAGGATTCTCGGCCGTGCCGAAGGTGACTCAGGAGCATCTCGACGCCCGCCGCAAGGAGATCCTCGACGGCGCAAGACGCGCATTCGCCGAACACGGGTACGAGGGCGCGACGGTGGCCCGGCTCGAGGAGGCGACCGGCATGTCGCGCGGCGCGATCTTCCACTACTTCGAGAACAAGAACGACCTGTTCGTCGAGCTTGCGATGGAGATGAACACCCGCTTCGGCGACATCCTGCTCGAGCGGGGCCTCGACGAGGCATTCCGCGCCCTGACCGCGGAGAACCCGGAATGGCTGGCCGTCCTGATCGAGACCGAGGGCCGGATGCGCCACGACGAGGACTTCGTCCAGCGGTTCGAGGCGAGAGCGGCCGACGCCGGCCCACGGATTCGCGATTGGTTCCACGACCAGCAGGCCGCCGGGAACCTCCGCGACGACATCTCCTCGGACGAGATCGGACGGTTCGCCACCTCCCTCCTCAACGGCCTCGCGCTCCGCATCGCCAGCGGAGACCCATTCGACATCGAGGCGATGCTGCGCCTGCTGAGCACTGCTATCGCACCGCCGCGCAAGCCGAAAAGCGTCGTGCGGCCCCGGCCCGCGGCGAGGAAGCGCTAGGCAGCTACCGGCGGCCGCCGCATCGGCCAGAACCGCGGCCCGTCGGGCACCCGCAGCTCGCCCAGATGGACGAACCCGAGCCGCTCGTACAACGCCGCGCTCCGTTCGGTGCTGGCTTCCAGGTACGCAGGCACTCCTTCCTGGTCGCAGCGGTCGAGCGTGCGGCGCAGCAGCGCCGTCCCGAGACCCCGGCCCTGATAGCGGGTCGCCACGCCCAGCGTGCGGACGTAGTAGTGCGGCTCCTGAAGGTGGTTGCGCTCGAAGAACTTCTGCAACCGGCTCGCCCGTGACAACCGTCGGCCGAACACACGCAGGAGGGAGACCGCACCCGACAGCGGCACCGCCATCTCCCACCCGCCGGGCGGAAGCTCGAGGTTCGCGCCGCGAAAGTCGTCGGTCGTGAATACGCGGCCGCTCGGGAAGACGTAGTACTCGAGCTCCACCGCGAACAGCCGACGCAGCCGCCGCTCACCCGGAAGCAACCACCCGTAGATCGGGTCGGCGGCCAACGCATCCGCGAGGGTCGCGCTCACCTGCGCCAGCTCCGCGACCTCGGCCTCGCGAACGCTCATTTACGTGCTTGCCATCCTCACGCCCACCCTGA
>JAICLM010000116.1 GCA_025927435.1 Thermoleophilia bacterium
GCGGCTCGATGTCGACGTCGTGCTGCTTCAGCACGAGTTCGGGATCTTCGGAGGCCGTGACGGGGAGTATGTGCTGTCGTTTGCCCGAGAGCTGGCGCAACCGCTGGTGGTGACGCTGCACACGGTGCTTTCGGAGCCCACGCCGCACCAGGCGGAAGTGCTGACGGCGCTGTGCGCCGAGGCGGAGCTCGTGATCGTGATGACGAACACGGCGCTTCGGTTGCTGGTCGAGTCGGGCGCTTGCCCCGAGGAGAAGGTGCGTGTGGTGCCGCACGGAGCGCCGGCGCGCATCGCCGAGCGGGCCGCACGTGAGTTCCGCCTTCCGTGGTCTCCTTCGTCTGCCGTCCAGGAGCCGTTCCGACTCTCCACGTTCGGCCTGATCTCGGCCGGCAAGGGGCTGGAGACGGTGCTCGAAGCGCTCCCGGCGATGCTCGAACGCAACCCGGCGATCGTGTACACGATCGCCGGCCGCACCCATCCTGACGTCTCGCGGAGGGAGGGTGAGCGGTACCGGCTGATGCTCGAGCGGCGTGTGGTCGAACTCGAGCTCGGCGACCACGTCGAATTCGACGATCGGTTCCTGGCGGTCGACGAGCTCGCCGACCTGCTGGCCGCAACCGACGTCTTCCTCACGCCGTACGCAAACCGAGAGCAGATCGCCTCGGGGGCCCTCACATTTGCACTCGCTGCCGGCTGTGCCGTCGTCTCCACTCCCTACTGGTACGCAGAGGACATGCTCGCTTCGGGTGCCGGGCTTCTCGTGCCGTTCGCCGACCCGGACGCTCTCGCCGACGCGGTGTGCAGCTACGTCGAGCGGCCGGACATGCTGAGGGCGGCCCGCACCGAAGCACAACGGATCGGTTCGACGCTCGCCTGGCCGGCCGTCGCAGGGTCCACCGCTCGCGTCTTGCAGGAAGCCTGCGAGCTTGCGCCGCGACGACGCCCCGCCGGCGTCGGCGAGCTGCACCTGACGAGCTTGCGCACCGACCATCTGCTCACCCTCGCCGACGATGTCGGCATCGTTCAGCACGCCTACGGGATCATTCCCAACCGCAGCAGCGGTTACTGCGTCGACGATGTCGCGCGGCTGGCGGTCGTTTCGTTCGCACTTGCAGAACGAGGCGACGAGCGGGTCTGGACGTCGAATCTCTACCGCGCGCTCGCGTTCCTTCAAGCGGCTGCCGACGAGGACGGCGGGATGCACAACTTCATGGGTTACGACCGCCGTTGGCTCGACGAGCCACACGTCGGCGACCACGTGGGACGCTCGATCTGGGCGCTCGGGGACATCCTCGCCACGGCGTGGATCCCCGCCGTCGTACGACCGGCGCGCGACCTCCTCGACCGGCTCGTGGACACGCTTGGCGATGGCATCTCCCTGCGCACGGCTGCCTATGCGGTGCTCGGCCTCTCCCGGTTGGACGCCGACCGTCTCGAGGCCGCCTCGCACGAGCAACTCGAACGGCTCGTTCAGCAACTCACCGAAGCCTACGAGCGGACCTACACGGAGGATTGGCGCTGGTTCGAGGACGAACTCAGCTACGACAACGCGCGACTGTCGCAGGCACTCCTCACAGGTGCCCACGCGCTCGACCGGCCGGAGCTCGCCGAGCTTGGACTCGAGTCGCTGCGCTGGCTCGGAGACGAATGCGGACTCCACCAGAACGCGCTGCGACTTCCGGGGCACCGCGGCCGTCGCCGAGGCGAGCCGGCGCCGGGCTCCGGCGACGAACAGCCGCTCGACGCCGCCGCCCTGGTCGAAGCCGAGCTGAGTGCCTTCGCCCTCACGCACGAGGCCGAGCACGGAACCCGGGCGATTCGAGCATTCGAGTGGTTCCTGGGCCGCAACCGCCTGCAGAAACCGCTCTACGACTTCGCGACCGGCGGCTGCAGCGACGGGCTCGGCCACGAGGCGCTCAACGACAACGAAGGCGCCGAGTCGACGCTCGCCTTCCACCACGCAGCGCTGCTCCTCGACGCCGCCGGGGTACGGGCAGCCGGCCGCGAACCCGCGCTCGAACCCGCGGCGGCATGAAGGCGTTCGAGCTCTTCGAGCGCCACCCCGGCAACCCGATCCTGACCGCCGCCGACTGGCCGTATCCCGTGAACGTCGTCTTCAACCCGGCGGCCGCCGCCTGCGACGGCGAAACCGTCTTGTTGGCGCGTGTCGAGGACCGCCGAGGGATCTCTCACCTCACGGTCGCCCGCTCGGCGAACGGCGTCGACGGCTGGAAGATCGCGCCCGAGCCGCTGCTCGCCCCCATCGAGGGGGTCGCCAGCGAGCAATGGGGATTCGAGGATCCTCGAGTCGTGTGGCTCGACGAGCTCGGGCGCTGGGCGGTCACCTGCACCGCCTACGGCCCGGCCGGGCCGGGGGTCTTTCTTGCGACCACGGAGGACTTCGACACCGTCGAACGCCACGGGGTGGTCCAGCATCCCGAGGACAAGAACGCCGCGCTCCTGCCGCACCGGATCGACGGTCGCTGGGTGCTCCTTCATCGTCCCAAGACCGAGTTCGGCGGTGGCCGCGGTGAGATCGTCATCTCCCGCTCGGACGACCTGCTCAGCTGGAGCGCTCCCGAGCAGGTGCTTCAGCCTCGCGACGGCGCCTGGTGGGATTCGCTGCGGATCGGCATCGGCCCGCCGCCGCTCCCCACCGAGCACGGCTGGCTGCTGCTCTACCACGGCGTCAAGAACACCGTGGCCGGAGACATATATCGCGTGGGCCTCGCGCTGCTCGACCTCGACGACCCGACCCGCGTCCTCCACCGCCTTCCCTCCTGGGTCCTCTCCCCGCTGGCGGGCTATGAACGAACCGGCGACGTCCCCAATACCGTCTTTCCCTGCGGCCTCGTCCACGACGAGGCCAGCGACGAGATCCGCCTCTACTACGGCGCCGCCGACAGCTCGATCTGTCTCGCGACCGCCCGCCTGCGCAACCTGATCGACGCCGTTCTCACCGCACCGCGCGAGACGTAGGCGATCGCACCTTGCGATACTGGCACCCGTGGGTGAGATCGATCCCGAAGGGACGCGGAGGGTCGGCCTCGACGCGTTCCTCGACGAGAAGGTCGAGGAGGGTTACGTGATCGAGACCCGCACCGCCACTCACGCGATCATCTTCCGGCGGCCGAAGGGGCTCAAACGGTTCACGAGCGGCACAGACCCTGGACGCTACGTGGTCGAGGTCGACGAAAGTGGAAACGCAACGATGCGCTCGGCAGAGCCGCGACGCACGTAGGCGATACCGAGCCCGGAAGGTCTGACAGCTCACTCGCACCTGTTAAGGAGGTCGAAGATGGCGAGCAAGGACAAGAACGCGAAGAAGAGCATGGAGAAGAAGCCGGCCCAAAAGACGCTGAAAGAGAAGCGGCAGGCCAAGAAGGCCAAGAGATAGCCTCCGCCGCACCGACAGCGCCCAAGGCTCCGTACCGCCGCGCGATGTTGGTGCTAGGCTCGGTCGACTATCCGAGCGAGTACCGGTTGCGCCCGAGGCGCCTCCTCTGCCCGTTCCTGAGCAGTTGGAGGAGGTGTTTCATCTATGGCAACCGGAACCGTTAAGTGGTTCAACGCCGACAAGGGGTATGGGTTCATCACCCCCGCGGACGGCAGCGAGGACCTGTTCGTGCATCACAGCGCGATCGTTGGCGAGGGCTACAAGACGCTCGCTGAGAACGCGCAGGTGCAGTTCGAGGCCGAGCAAGGCGACAAGGGGCCGCAGGCGACGAACGTCACGCTTGTGTCCGCTTAGCAAGCGAGTGGGCAGCTGCGATGGTCTCACGACCCCGCGGCTGCCACTCGACTATCGAGCGGAAGGAGAGCGGGGGAATGGCTCGGAACGAGGGCGGTGTCACCCGCATCCGTCGAACGCTGAGTCCCGCGCGCGTGGCCCGCCGCGAAGAGACCTGGCTCGGTGCGAACGAGGCCAAGTTCGAGAAGCTTCACCTCACCAGGCTGCGACGTCGCGCCGGCGAACGCGGGCTGGCACTCCGTCACTCGGCCTACGGGTATGCGCTGATCAACTCGCAGCGCAGGCGCATCGACGAGCGAAGCGATATGAGCCTCGACGAGATCGAGTCATGGCTCGACCGGGCCTGACGGAGCCCCTCGGGCGATGACCAACGAGACAGCCGATCCACGTTCGGTGGCCCTCGACACGTACATCGCGCGCCGGGTGGCGCAAGGTTTCCGGGTCGAGACCAGGAGCGGCGCCCAGGCGGTGATCACGCGCCGCCGTCTGCTGTACTTCGTCCTCCCCTCGTTCGTGCGGGGGCTTGCGGAGCAGCGGTACGTCGTCTCAGTCGACCAGCAAGGCGAGGTTGCCTCGCTCGCGGTAGCACCGGCTCGCCGGTGAGGCGAGTCGCCCCGACGGCACGGGTGCCGGGGCGACCCTGATCGCGGCTAGAGTGCGAGGGCTTAGAGCTTGCGCGTAAGCCGCCGAGGCTCCATCTGCTTTCTCCGACTTGCCTGCCGGGCCCGAGTGGACCTGGGACATCCGCCCCCAGTGGTCCTGTCGACGCGGTTGCGGACGTTCCACGAGAGCAGAGAGGAGTCCGGCGTGAGACTGGCCGTCGGAGACATTGTGGTGTACGGCCCCCACGGGGCAGGCCCCGTCACGGCTCGAGAGAGCAAGGTGGTTCTCGGTGAGCGGCAAGAGGTGATCGCACTTGCACTCACAGGCGGCTTGCGGGTCGAGCTGCCGCTCGAGCGCGCGCGGAAACTTTTGAGGCCTCTGGCGACCGAGTCGGATCTCGCCCGCGTGCAAGACGTGCTGCGGGCCGATCGAATGGTCAGCAGCGATAGCTGGTTGAAGCGTCAGCGTGAGTCTCGGGCAAGACTGAACGACGGTGACCCGGTCGGGCTCGCACTCATCATCCGCGACAGCGCACGCCACGAAGCTGCTCGTTCCCCCAAAGGCACCGGCGCACGCTCGCTATGGGAGCGCGAACTGGCCACAAGGGCGCGCGCGCTCCTGTCGACCGAGATCGCGTTCGCACGCGATGTCGAACCCGACGAAGCGAACAGCTGGATCGACCGTCAGCTGGGTGATCCTCGATGACCGACGGCGGTGTCGGGGCCAACGCCGGGGCGCATCCCGTGCTCTGTGCACGATGTGTCCGAGCATCTCGAGATCAAGATGACCTGGCGACGTGGGTGGCACTCGCCGGCGAGCAGATCTGCCCCGGCTGCTTGACCCAGAATGATCGCGAGCGGTTGCCGGAGCGGGACTAGAAAGCTCGTCCGTTCGGATCGTCCAGGTCGCGACCTACCGCGCGACTGTCACCCCGGCGTAGCCGAGCCGATTCAGGTCGGCACTGATCTCGTCGAGGATCGCCGGATCGTCGATCGTCGCGGGCATCGTGTACTCCTCGCCGTCGGCGATCCGGCGCATCGTGCCGCGGAGGATCTTGCCGGAGCGCGTCTTGGGAAGCCGCGCCACCACCGCCGCCTGCTTGAAGGCGGCGACCGGCCCGATCCGATCGCGAACGAGCTGGACGACCTCCTGGCAGATTGCAGCGTGGTCGCGCTCGACTCCTGCCTTGAGGACGATCAGTCCGAGCGGGACCTGGCCCTTGAGTTCGTCGGCGACCCCGATCACGGCGCACTCGGCGACGTCCGGATGAGCGGCGAGGACTTCCTCCATTGCGCCGGTCGAGAGCCTGTGCCCGGCGGTGTTGATGATGTCGTCCGTGCGTGCCATCACGAAGACGTAGCCGTTCTCGTCGACGTAGCCGGCGTCGGCGGTCGCGTAGCAGCCGGGGAACGGAGCCAGGTACGTCTCGTGGAAGCGATCGTCCGCGTTCCAGAGCGTGGGCGACGAGCCGGGCGGCAGCGGCAGCCTGACGACGAGAGCTCCGATCTCTCCGGGCGCGAGCTCGTTTCCGCCTTCGTCCTTGACGCGCACGTCCCATCCGGGCACCGGTCTGGTCGGCGATCCCGCGACCACCGGCAGGCGCTCGATGCCGATGCAGTTGGCGACCACGGGCCAGCCGGTCTCGGTCTGCCAGTAGTGATCGATGACGGGGACGCCGAGGCGCTCCTCGGCCCACTCGAGCGTCGGAGGATCGCAGCGTTCTCCCGCGAGGAAGAGGGCGCGGAAGCGAGACAGGTCGTAGCGACCGATCTGCTCGCCGTCCGGGTCCTGCTGACGAATGGCGCGGAACGCAGTCGGCGCCGTGAACAGCGTGCCGACATCGTGCTGCTCGATCACGCGCCAGTAGGCGCCGGCGTCCGGCGTTCCCACCGGCTTGCCCTCGTAGAGCACGGTCGTGCAGCCGTGGAGAAGCGGCGCGTACACCGTGTAGGAGTGTCCGACGGTCCAGCCGATGTCGGATGCCGCCCAGAAGACCTCGCCCGGGTCGGCGTCGTAGATGTTCTTCATCGTCCAGGCGAGCGCGACCGCATGTCCGCCGTTGTCGCGGACGATCCCCTTTGGCTGCCCCGTCGTGCCGGACGTGTAGATGATGTACAGCGGATCGGTCGCGTCGACCGGGACGCACGCCACCGGGTCCGCTCCGGCCACGGCCTCGTTCCAGGTGATGTCCCGGCTGGCATCGAGCTCTGCCTCGAGCATCGGGCGCTGAAGCACGATCGACCGCTCCGGCTTCGACTCGACCATCCCGATCGCCTCATCGAGGAGAGGCTTGTACGCGACGAGCCGGCCCGGCTCGATCCCGCA
>JAICLM010000267.1 GCA_025927435.1 Thermoleophilia bacterium
CCGGCCGTCTTGCTCATGTCGGTCGTGGTCGCTGCCGGCCACGTGGTCACGTTCCTGATCGCCGCGCGGGCGGCGGGTGCGACGGCGCCGATCTCCCGGCTCCTCCCGGTGGTCTTCCTTGCGCTGCTGGCCACGACCCTGCCGAACGTCGGCGGCTGGGGGCCGCGCGAGGGAGTGACGGCGTGGGTGTTCTCCGCTGCCGGGCTCGGCGCGGCCCGCGGTGCCGCGACTGCCGTAACGTTCGGGGTCCTCGTGCTCGCCGCCAGCCTGCCCGGCGCGCTGGTGCTCGTCGCGGAGCGACTGCCTCGAGGGCGTCACACGTCGTTCCTTCGTCCCGGGGAGGCGACGGATGCGTGAGCGCCCGTACACGCTGCTCTCCTGCTGCGTCTCGATCGACGGTTACATCGGCAACGCCGCCTCCCGCCTGCTCCTTTCCAACGAGGCGGACTTCGACCGGGTCGACGCCGTCCGCGCCACCTGCGACGCGATTCTCGTCGGGGCACAGACGGTTCGGGTCGACAATCCACGGCTCCTCGTGCGGTCGCAGACCCGGCGCGAGGAACGGGCCGCCCGCGGGCTTCCCGGGTCGCCGATGAAGGTGACCGTGACCCGGAAGGCGGACCTCGACGCGCGCGCCGATTTCTTCAGGCTCGGCGAGGCCGAGAAGCTCGTCTACTGCGCGAGCCCGCGGGTGGAGGATGCGCGGGCGAGGCTGGAGCCGGCCGCGACCGTCGTCGACGCCGGCGACAGCGTCGAGATGCGAACGCTGAGCACCGATCTCGCCGCGCGAGGAGTCGAGCGGCTGATGGTCGAGGGAGGCGGCACGGTGCACACGCAGTTCCTCACCGAGAACATCGTCGACGAGCTCCAGTTGACCGTCGCACCGGTCTTCGTCGGCGATTCCGACGCTCCGAGGTTCGTGCGCGACGGCATCTTCCCCTGGAACCCCGCGCGACGGGCCGAGCTCGTCGACGTCCGGAAGCTCGGCGACATCGTTCTCCTGCGCTACGCGCTCTCGTCCCGGTTCGGAGACGGGTGACCCGATGACCGTGCGTCTGCCCAGCGCGACGATCCGCACCCAGGTGGAGCTGTCGCTGCGATTCGCCGACGGCTACACCGCGGACGCGCGGGTGCTCACCTTCGACGGGCTCGTCGACGGCAGGGAGCACATCGCCTTCGCCCTCGGTGATCGCAGGTCGCCGCACTCCGCGGACGACGCCCGCGTACCGTTGATCCGCGCCCACAGCGAGTGCCTGACGGGCGACGTCTTCGGCAGCGGGCGGTGCGACTGCGGGCCGCAGCTGCGCGAGGCCGTCGAGCGCATCGCCGACGCCGGCGGCTACCTCCTCTACCTGCGGCAGGAAGGTCGCGGAATCGGGCTCTACTCCAAGCTCGACGCCTACGCGCTGCAGGACGGCGGGGCGGACACGTACGAGGCGAACCTCGCTCTCGGTCACGGTGAGGACGAGCGCAGCTACCTGGTCGCCGCGCAGATGCTGCATGCCCTCGGCGCGCCCACGATCGCCCTCCTCAGCAACAACCCCGACAAGGCGAGACAGCTTCGCTGGTGGGGCGTGACCGTCGTCGAACAGGTGGCGACCGGCGTCTTCGTCTCCGACGCGAATCAGCGCTATCTCGAGACGAAGGCGCTCCGGGGACGGCACACCATCGACCTCGAGAGCGTGCTCGGGTGGGACCCAGGCGACGCGCTCAGTGGTCGAACGCGTTGAGGAAGCGATTCCGGAACGCGCTCATGAGCCAGACCGGCGCGTCCGGTGCGGGCAGCATCCCATTCGTCCAGCCCCAGCTGGAGAGCCTGCGGATCACCTTCGGGTCGTGGGCGATGATCGTCGTCGGGACCTCGTGATTCGCTTGCTCGAGGACCCGCGAGGGCTGATGGTCGCCGAGGACGATGAGCACCGTGTTCTTGTTCCCGTAGCGCCCGACGAACGAGTACAGCGCGCGCAGCGCGTACCGGATCGACATTGCGTACCCCTGCTGGGTGTCCGTCAGGCCGACCCGGTCGATGGGCACCCGGTTGAAGATCGACCCGTTGCCGAGGCGCTTCCAGGGAACCAGCGGAGGAATGCGCGTCCAGGGCTCGTGGCTGGAGGTCAGATCGATCTCCGAGAAGATCGGCCGCCGGTGATGCTTCGCGAGCTCGAGCTTCTGCAGCGCCTGGAGCGCGTACTGGTCGGGCATGGGGGAGAAGCCGAACTTGGGGCCGCGGTAGCCGAGGTTGCGCCGATCCAAGATCTTGGCGTAGTGGTAGAAGGAATGGCCGTCCGGCCAGGAGCCGTGGGTCGCCGGCGCGAGCGCGACCGTCCTCCAGCCGGCACGCCCGAACGCGGTGGTGAGCGTGAGGCGTTTGCTCGCGATCAGCTGGGAGTAGCGCCCGGGGCTGTCGACCCAGGCTCCCGACTGCAGGGTTGCGTGGGCGAGCCAGCTGCCGCCGCCGTACGTGGACGAGGTGAGCCAGCCGCTCCGGGCGGAGAAGCCGTCGGCCTGAAGCTGTTGGTTCCCGGCCTCGACGACGGCGTCGACACTCGGCGAGAAGGAAGTGCCCTGAACGGCCATCTGGCCATAGCTCTCGACGAACACGAGCAGGACATCCTTGCCTCGCAAACCTCTCAGGAGCCGGTCGGCGGGCGTCGTGCCATGTGGGTCCTTGCGGGCGATCAG
>JAICLM010000135.1 GCA_025927435.1 Thermoleophilia bacterium
CGGCTCGAATGGCGAGCTAGTCCTCACGGGCCAGCTCGGCGACGTGATGAAGGAGTCGGCGCGCATCGCGCTCTCCTACGTCCAGTCGCACGCAGACGAGCTCGGGATCGAGCACGACGCCTTCCAGGGGAGGTCGTTCCATGTGCACGTCCCGGCCGGCGCGATCCCCAAGGACGGCCCGAGTGCCGGGATCACGATGACGACCGCGCTCGCGTCGCTCCTCTCCGACCGGCCTGTGAAGCACACGGTTGGGATGACCGGCGAGGTCACGCTGCAGGGCCGCGTGCTGCCAATCGGCGGCCTGAAGCAGAAGGTGCTCGCGGCGCACGCCGCGGGGCTCACCGACGTGATCATCCCCGAGCGGAACCGCGCCGATCTCGACGACGTGCCGGAGGACGTGCGCGAGGCCATGCGCTTCCACCCGGTGATGACCCTCGGCGAGGTGCTCGAGCTCGCACTCGAGCCAAAGGCGAAGCCGTCGCTCCATGCGGTGTAACCAGTGCCGGCCGCTCCCCGAGGAGGTCGCCCGGGCGGCGGATCTCCTCGGGCGGCGGTGGGCGCTCGCGATCCTCTGGGCGTCCGCCGAGGCCGGGGCCGTCCGCTTCAACGAGTTCAAGCAGACGCTCGAGGGCATTCCCCCGCGGACCCTCGCGGCGCGCCTCGCCGAGCTCGAGGACGCGGGAGTGCTCGAGCGGCGGGTCTTCGACTCGCGCCCGCCGCGCGTCGAGTACCGGCTGACGGAAACGGGACGGCGGCTCCGCTACGTGGTGGAGGCGCTCAACGCCTTCGCCGCGAGCGCTTAGGCCGGAGCCATCGCGGCGATCTCGCGCTCGCGGGCCAGGCGTTCGAGGGCCCGCGTCTCGATCTGGCGCACGCGCTCGCGGGTGAGGCCGAGCTCGCGGCCGATCGTTTCCAGGGACTTGGGATCCTGGTCGCCGTCCAGCCCGTAGCGGAGCTTGATCACCCTCCGCTCGCGCTCCGGGAGCTTCGAGACCGCGTTGCGCAGCAAGTGCTCGCTCAGCCCGACGACGACCTCTTCCTCGACGTCGCTCTTGTCCGTGGCGACGACGTCGCCGAAGGCCGTGTCGCCTTCGTCCCCGAGCGGCTTGTCGAGGCTGGCCACCGCCCGCGCCGCTGCGCGCACCTCGCGAACGTGCTTCAGGGAGAGCTTCGCGGTCTTCGCGATCTCCTCGTCCGTCGGCGGCCGCTCGAGCTTGAGCGTCAGCTCCCGCTCGGCCCGCGCGATCTTCTGCTCGCGCTCGACGATGTGGACCGGAATTCGGATCGTGCGCGACTTGTTCGCGACCCCGCGCTGCACCGCCTGCCGGATCCACCAGGTCGCGTAGGTCGAGAATTTGTAGCCGCGGCGCCAGTCGAACTTCTCGACCGCGCGGATCAGCCCGATGATCCCCTCCTGGATCAGGTCGAGCAGCGAGAGCCCGTGTCCCTGGTACTTCTTCGCGATCGAGACCACGAGGCGGAGGTTCGAATTGATCATCTTGTCCTTCGCCTGCCGGTCACCCCGCTCGATGAGCTTCGCGAGCTCGACCTCCTCGGCGGCCGTCAACAGCGAATAGCGGCCCGCCTCGTTGAGGAACAGCTGGAGCGAGTCGGTCGTCATCGCGGCGACCGTCTCGTTCGAGAAGTGCGTCTCGGTGACGTCGGGAAGGCTGCAGTCGTCGGTGAGCTCGATTCCCCGCTCCTCGAGCTGCTCGTACAGCGCCGAGACCTCCTCCTCGTCGAGATCGAGCTCGGTCACCGTCTGGGTGAAGGCCGACAGGTTGACACACCCTGCCTCGTCGGCGTGCTCCATCAGGGCGCGTAGCTGGTCGTGGCTCATGAGGTACCTATTGCCTTCCTTCCCCGTTCGGTAACGCGCCCGGATTCGAGGCCGCATCCCTGGGTAGAATCCCTTCAGTGAACGGGCCGGACACGCTCTGGGAGCTCATCTTCATCATGGTGATCCTCAAGATCCCCATCGCATATCTCTGCTACGTGGTTTGGTATGCGATCAAGGCGGAGCCTCGCGGACGTGGCGGCCCGGCCGGGGTTCGCGTGACCCCGGATGAGCCGCTGCCGAGCCACGATCGCCTGCGCCGGCGCTCGCGCCGCCGGCCGCCGCGGCCGCACGGAGGCCCGGCTCGCGTCTACGCGCGCACCGCGCGCGCGGCCGCCGCGCACGCCAGTAGGATCGCCGACCGTTGAACGCCGAGGGCGAGACCCTTCACGAGAGCTCGAGCAGCAGGTCGTCGGAGACCGTCGCCGGGTTTCTCTCCGCGATCGCCATCTTCGTGAGCCTCGTCGGGCTCGCGTGGCATCCGCTTCGCCTGATCCTCCCGTCCCTCGCCATCGCGCTCATCGCGTCGGGCATGGGACCGGGTAAGGGACGGCTCCAGCTCGCCGCCGTGCTCATCTGCGCCGCCTGCCTCTTCTTCGGGTTCACGATCGCGGTGGCCTTGAGCAAGCCGCTCTGGTAGCCGGCCCGCGCTGCTACAACGAGACGTGGAGATGGAACGTCCCGACGTCGACGGGCTGAACACCGGCTACGCAGCCCTGCTCCTCGAGCAGTACCTCGACAACCCCGGCGCAGTGCCGGAGGAATGGCGCGACCTGTTCGAGAGCGAGCCGGAGCTGCTGGTGCAGCGCCACCCGGGGCTCGCGCGCCTGCTCGAGCGGGCCGCTGCAGACGGAGACGGTCACGCAGCTCCGGTCGCTCCGGCCCCGCCCTCCCCGCCGGCAACGGCTCCGGCACCGATCGCGGAGGAGGACACGGAGCTACTCGGCGGCATCGCCGCGTCGATGGCGCTCGTCAAGGCGATCCGGATGCACGGCCATCTCGCCGCCCGACTCGACCCGCTCGGCTCCGAGCCGCCGGGCGATCCTGCTCTCGAGCCCGAGCGCCTGATCCCGAGGCTGACGCCGGAGCTGCAGGCGCGCATCCCGGCCTCGCTGCTGCGGCTGCACGTCGAGGGCGACACGCTGGCCGACGCGCTGCCGCGGCTGCTCGAGACATACACGGGGTCGATCGCATACGAGATCGAGCACATCTCTGACCACGAGGAGCGCGTCTGGCTGCGGCAGGCAATCGAGTCTGGGCGATACCGGCGGCAACTGTCTCGCGACGAACGGGTCCGGCTGCTCAGGCGCCTCAGCCAGGTCGAGGGAATGGAGCGCTACCTGCGCCGCGCCTTCCTCGGTCAGAAGCAGTTCTCGGTCGAGGGCCTCGACGTGATGATCCCGATGCTCGACGAGGCGATCGAGCTCGCAGCTTCCGACGGCGCCCACGAGGTCGTGGTCGGGATGGCGCACCGCGGCCGGCTCAACGTCCTCGCCCACGTCGTCGGGCGGCCGTACGAGACCATCCTGCGCGAGTTCGAGGGCGAGCGGACGATCGAGGCCGTCGTCTCGAGCGACGAGGGAGGTAGCGGTGACGTCAAATATCACCTCGGCGCACAGGGGACACGCTCGACGCCGACCGGCGACATCACGATCACGCTCGTCGCCAACCCGAGTCATCTCGAGGCCGTAGACCCGGTGGTGGAGGGACGGGCGCGGGCCGAGCAGACCGACCGCTCCTCGCGACAGGGCTACCACGACCCGAGCGTCGCCCTGCCGGTGCTCATCCACGGCGACGCGTCGTTCGCCGGCCAGGGCAGCGTCGCCGAGACGCTCAACCTCCAGGCGCTTGCGGGGTACTCGACCGGCGGCACGCTCCACCTGATCGCCAACAACCAGGTGGGCTTCACAACCGACCCGGAGAGCGGCCGCTCGACGCGCTACTCGAGCGACCTCGCCAAGGGCTTCGACATCCCGATCGTCCACGTCAACGCCGACGATCCGGAGGCGGCGCTGGCTTCGATTCGGCTCGCGCTTGCGTACCGGCGCCGCTTCGGCCACGACGTCGTCGTCGACCTCGTCGGCTACCGCCGGCACGGACACAACGAGCAGGACGAGGCCGCATACACGCAGCCGCTGCTCGCCGGCGCGATCGCGGAGCATCCCACCGTCCGCGAGCAGTTCGCCGCCCACCTCGTCGCAGAGGGAGACCTCACGCAGGAGCAGGCTGACCAGCTGGAGACGGACGTGGTGTCCGAGCTACGGCAGGCGCACGAGGCGTTGAAGGAGACGTTCGGGCAGGCCGAGCCCCCCGCGCGCACCGACACACATATCCCGGCCGCCACGGGCGACGCGGTCGTCACCGCCGTCGCCGCCGACCGGTTGCGCGCGCTGAACGAGCAGCTCCTCCGCGTGCCTGACGGCTTCACGCCGAACCCGAAGCTGATGAAACAGCTCGAGCGGCGCCGCGAGACGCTCGAGGGCGGCGGGATCGACTGGGGCCAGGCCGAGGCGCTCGCCTTCGCGTCGCTCCTCGTCGAGGGGATCCCGATCAGGATCACGGGGCAGGACACCGAGCGCGGCACGTTCTCCCACCGTCACGACGTGCTCCACGAGGCGAACACCGGAGCGATCTTCACGCCGCTGCAGCACCTCGACGACGCCGGGGCGGCGTTCGAGATCTACAACTCTCCGCTCTCCGAGTACGCCTGCGTCGGGTTCGAGTACGGCTACGCCGCGGCCGCGCCCGAGGCGCTCGTCCTCTGGGAGGCGCAGTTCGGCGACTTCGTGAACGGCGCGCAGATCATCATCGACCAGTTCATCGCCGCCGGGCTGTCGAAGTGGCGGGAGTCGACGCGGCTGACGCTCCTCCTGCCGCACGGCTACGAGGGAAACGGGCCGGAGCACTCGAGCGCCCGGCTCGAGCGCTTCCTCCAGCTCGCTGCGCAGGAGAACCTGCGCATCGCGAACTGCACGACGTCGGGACAGTACTTCCATCTCTTGCGCCGGCAGGCGCTGGACGCGACGGCGCGGCCGCTGATCGTCATGACGCCGAAAGGGCTGCTCCGGTTGAAGCAGGCGGGGTCGACGCTGGACGATCTGGCGAACGGCGAGTTCCGGCCTTTGCTCGACGACCCGAGCCCGGAGCGGGACCGGGTCGAGCGGCTCGTGCTCTGCCAGGGGAAGATCTACTACGACATCGCCGGCCACGAGCAGCGCTGGAATGCGCCGGGGGTGGCGGTCGCGAGGGTCGAGCAGCTCTATCCGTTCCCGACCGAGCGAGCGCGGGCCATGTTCGCCGGCTATTCCAACCTCCGCGAGGTGGTCTGGGCGCAGGAGGAGCCGCAGAACATGGGCGCCTGGCGCGCGATCCGGCACCGCCTCGAGGAGACGAAGCCGGAAGGGGTGCCGCTCTTCTACGTCGGACGGCCGTGGCGCGCGAGCCCCAGCGAGGGTTATCCGACCGCGCACCTCCGCGAGCAAGACCGGATCGTGCGCGCTGCCCTCGGGCTCTAGCGGCCCTACTTGCGGCGACGGCGGTCCGTCGCCGCCTTGGCTGCCCGTGACGCGAGCTTCGGGCCGTGTTTCCGGGCGAGGAGCAGGAGCTGCCGGCGCTGGGCGGGCGGGAGTCGCCGCCAGATGTCCCATGCTGCGATGGTGAGGGCCCACGGCGTCGGGCGGAGCTTGCGGTACTTGGCCATCTCCTGATCCTGGCAGATCGCCGTGCGGCGACGCGCCGGCAGCGGCGCGACTACGACTTCGGGCCGTGGCCGTTGCCGGGCTGCGCGGGCGGCTTGGCCGGCTTCGGCGGCTTGGGGGGCTTGGGCGGCTTGGGCGGCTTCTGCGTGTCCTGCGGCTTCGCGGGCTTGGGCGGCTTCGTCGGTTTCGGCTGGTCGTGAGGTTTCGCGGGCTTGGGGGGCTTCGGCGGCTTTGGCTTGCCGGCTGGCTTCGGCTTGTGCTGTGGCTTCGGCTTGTGCTGTGGCTTCGGCTTGTGCTGTGGCTTCGGCGGCTTCGGAGACGTTGGTTCGTGCCGCGGCTTTGGCTGGGGCTGTGGGGCCTTCGGCTGCTGGACACCGTCCACCCGCAGCGCGTGGCCCACCGA
>JAICLM010000002.1 GCA_025927435.1 Thermoleophilia bacterium
CCGGCTCGCAGGTGCTGCTGCGGGCCAAGCCCGGCGCCACCGAGCTCCGGATCCACGTCATCGACTCGGGCGCCGGGTTGCCCGACGAGCAGCGGGAGGCGCTCTTCCAGCCGTTCCAGCGCGGAGCTGCCGGACACGGCTCTGGGCTCGGCCTCGCCATCGCGCGCGGGTTCGCGGAGGCGAACGGAGGCCGGCTCTGGGCACAGGACGATCCGGGCGGAGGGCATCTCGTCCTCTCGCTTCCGCTTGCGGAGCGCCGGATGGTGGTACACGCATGAACGCGCGCGTGCTGGTGGTGGACGACGAGCCGCAGATCCTCCGCGCCCTGCGCACCAGCCTGCACGGCGCCGGTTACGAGGTGGAGACCGCCGAGACAGCCGAGGAAGCTCTCGCTGCGCTCGCCGCGAACCCGCCCGACGCGGTCGTGCTCGACCTCGTGTTGCCCGACGGAAGCGGCACGGCGATCTGCCGGGAGCTGCGTACCTGGAGCAGCGCGCCGGTGATCGTCCTGTCCGTCATCGGCGACGAGGCCGAGAAGGTCGCCGCGCTCGATGCAGGCGCTGACGACTACGTCACCAAGCCGTTCGGAATCGAGGAGCTGCTGGCCCGGCTTCGCGCTGCGCTACGGAGGGCGGACGCTCCCGTCGAGCCGGTCGTCGAGGTCGGAGACCTGCGAATCGACCTCGAGAAGCGCGCGGTCTCGGTTGGCGGCGAGCCGGTCCAGCTGACCCCGCACGAGTTCGCCCTCCTCCGCGTGCTCGCCCACAATCCCGGGAAGCTGCTGACGCACGGGATGCTGCTGCGCGACGTGTGGGGGAGGGGCTACGGCGACGAGTCCCATTACCTCCATGTCTACGTCTCGCAGCTCAGGCGCAAGCTCGAGCCGGATCCGGCGCGGCCCCGCTACATCCTCACGGAGCCCGGCGCCGGCTATCGGCTCGCTGAGCTGGAAGTGCCCCCGCCCAGGTCGGCGTCTTGAGCACTTCCTGAGGCCGGCCCGCGGAATCCTGACCTCCGGCTGAGCCGGCCGGACCTAGCGTGAGAACGTGAGCGCGCTCTCGCGTCCCGAAGAGCGGTCCCCAGAGCCCAGGCGCCTCCGGCGCGTGCTCGTCGGCCGGCCGATGCAGACCGGCCAGATCCACGAGACGCTGTTGCCCAAGTGGCTCGCGCTGCCGATCTTCGCGTCCGACCCGCTCTCCTCGGTCGCGTACGCGACGGAATCCGCACTCGCGGTGCTCGTCGCGGCCTCGGCCACCTCGGCGCACCTCGTGTTCCCGATCTCGATCGCGATCGCCTGTCTTCTTGGCATCGTCGTGCTCTCGTACCGGCAGACCGTCCGCGTGTACGAGACGAGCGGCGGTGCCTACGTCGTTGCCCGCGAGAACCTCGGAACGACTCCGAGCCTGGTAGCCGCGGCGGCCCTGCTCACGGACTACGTGCTCACGGTCGCCGTATCGATCTCAGCCGGCATCTACGCGATCACGTCGTTCGTTCCCTCGCTCACGTCTCACAAGGTCGGGCTGTCGCTCGCCTGCCTGGTCGTGATCGTGCTCGCGAACCTGCGCGGCGTACGCGAGTCGGGGATGCTGTTTGCGCTTCCCACCTATGCATTCGTCACCTCGATTTTCGTCCTGGTGGGCGTGGGTCTTCTCCAGGATGTGACCGGGCACCTGCAGCAGGCCGTCGTTCCCGATCCGCTCCCCACCGGGACCGGGGTGGCCACCGTCTTCGTCCTCCTGCGCGCGTTCTCGTCCGGCTCCACCGCTCTCACCGGCGTGGAGGCGATCGCGAACGGCGTCAACGCGTTCCGGCATCCGCAGGGGAGGAACGCCGCGACGACCCTGGCCGTGCTCGGGGCGATCGCGATCGCGATGTTCCTCGGCGTCTCGTACCTCGCGGTGCAGGTCCACGCGATGCCGAGCTCGACGGACTCGGTCGTTTCGCAGATTGCGCGGACTGTCTTCCAGCCGGGCTCCTTCAGTGGCTTTATGTACTACGGGGTCCAGGCCACGACACTGCTCGTGCTGGTGCTGGCTGCCAACACCTCGTTCCAGGGCTTCCCGCGGCTCTCGGCTCTGCTGGCGCGGGACCGCTTCGCGCCGCGGCAGTTCTCGAACCTCGGCGACCGGCTCGTGTTCTCGAACGGGATGTTCGTGCTCGCCGGCGCGGCGGCCGCCCTGCTCGTCGTCTACAAGGCGAACACCAACAGCCTGATCCACCTTTACGTGATCGGGGTTTTCACCGCCTTCACGCTCTCGCAGACGGGCATGGTGCGGTACTGGCTTCGCGTCCGGAGTCCCGGATGGCGCGGTCGCGCGCTCGTGAATACGGTCGGCGCGTCGGCGACCGGGCTCGTCGCCGTGATCGTGGTCTGGACGAAGTTCGCCGAGGGCGCGTGGCTCGTAACGATCGCGATCCCTCTGCTGGTCGTTGCGATGCTCGGCGTGCGGCGGCACTACACGCGCGTCGGGCGGCGGTTGAGCGCCGGTGCTGCCGCCGTCGCCGCGGCTCCCGGTGCGCGCAACCGCACGCTGCTCGTCGTGGAGGAACTCGATCCGGCAGCCGAGCGCGCGCTCGCGTTCGCCCGGAAGATCGCGCCGGAGGGGCTCCGAGCGATCCACGTTCCGCGGCGCGGCAGCGATCCGGGGATTGGCCCACGCTGGTTCCACCTCGCTGAGGGCACGCCCAAGCTCGAGACGCTTGACCCGCACGGCGGACCGGTTGACGCGGTACTCGAGCAGGTCTGGCGCCTGCCGCGTGGGGAGTCCGACTTCGTCACGGTCGTTGTCCCCGAACAGTTCCGCCGCCGTTCCCTCGCCGAGGAGGCGCGGCATCCGTTCGAGTTCTCACTCAAGCTGCGACTCCTGACCGAACAGGGCGTCGTGGTTGCGGACGTCCCGACGGTGGATGAAGGCCCGAACTGCCGCCCGCTCGCCGTGCGGATCTTCGTCTCCGGCGCGAATGCAGCTTCGATGCGGGCGCTGAACTGGGCGGAAGCCGTGGGCTTGCCCGACACGCGCGCGGTCAACTTTGCGTTCGACGAGAACGAGGCCTCGGAGATGCGGCGCAAGTGGCTGGCCGCTGACGCGCGGGTTCCGCTCGAGCTGCTCGCCGCGCCGTATCGAGACATCGGCGACCCCCTCCTCGAGTACCTCCGTGACCTCACCGCCGACGAGCACGACGTCCTCGTCGTACTCCCGGAGCTGATCCTCCGCGGGTGGCGACGGCTCCTGCACAACCAGCGGGCCCTCTACGTGAAGCGTCTGCTGCTCGTCGAGCCCCACGTGATCCTCGCCTCCGTCCCGTACCAACTGATCCGATGAAGCTGCCCGACGTCAGAGGGCTCCACCGGCGCGCACGACGCCTCGCGCGCTGGACGGGCTCGATCGCCTACCGGACGATCGTGGTGCCGCTCCTCGACCGGGAGGAGACGGAGCATGCGATCGACCTCGCCTGCCGGCTTGCGGCCGATCGCGGTGCTCGAATCGTCCTCGTCGCGCCGGCCGTCCTCGAGCGCGAGCTGCCGATCAACGCGCACCTCCACGGGCAACTCGCGAATCTCGAGCAGCGGCTGGACTCCGCAGCCGCGGTTGCGAACTCCTACGGTGTGGACGTCCGGCGCGAGATAGTCCGCACGCGGCCGGGAAGCTTCGGCGAAGAAGTTGCTCGCGTGGTCGCGGAGCGCCGCGCAGAGCTCGTCGTCGTCGGTGCGCCGGTGGAGTCCCGGCGCGGCTTCCACCGCGCGTTCCCGCGCGACGTGCTCCAACTGCTCCGTGACGCGCCGTGCCGCGTGATGATCGCCAGCGGGCCCGTTGCGGGGAGGGGTGCAACCGCGGCGCGCACTAGAGTCGCGCCGTGGCACGACGGCGCCGTCAGGCCCAGCAGCTCGAGCGCGTCCTCGGGACGAACGCCCTCTTCGCCACCGCGTACGGCAACGTCGGCTCGTCGATCTACTACGCGCTCGGCCTCGTCGCGGTCTACGCGCTCGGCCTGACGCCGATCGTCTTCATCATCGCCGGGCTCATCTTCGCCTGCACCGCGGCGACCTACGCCGAGGGGACGGTGCGCTACCCGGAGGCCGGCGGCTCGTCCAGCTTCGCGCGCCACGCATTCAACGAGACCGTCTCGTTCGAGGCGGCGTGGGCGCAGATGCTCAACTACATCGCAACGATCGCCGTCTCGGCGTTCTTCGTCCCGCACTACCTCTCGGTGTTCTGGGGGCCCCTCCGCGCGAACCCGTGGGACATCGTGGTCGGCATCGCCGTGATCGCGGGGCTCGTCGTCCTGAACATCGTCGGCGTCCAGGAGTCGGCGAACGTCAACGTCGTCCTCGCCGTGGCGGACTTCGCGACGCAGCTGCTGCTCGTGCTGCTCGGCTTCGTGCTCGTCTTCTCGCCGCACATCCTCGCGACGAACATCCAGCTCGGCGTCGCTCCCACCTGGAGCGACTTCTTCCTCTCGATCCCGATCGCGATGCTCGCGTACACCGGCATCGAGACGGTCTCCAACCTGTCGGAGGAGGCGCGCGACCCGCTCAAGACCGTCCCGCGCGCCGTGCTCTACGTCGCGATCGCCGTCTTCGCGATCTACTTCACGCTGCCGTGGGTGGCGCTCTCGGCGATGCCGGTCGTCCACACCGCCGCGCACGGGTACACGACGCTCCTCGCCCAACCCCCGGACCAGACTCTGAACGGCCAGCACGGCTATCAGAACGACCCGGTCCTCGGCCTCGTCAACAACCTCGGCATCACGTCCGAGACCGTCACGCATGCCCTGCGGATCTATCTCGGGATCCTCGCCTCGACGATCCTCTTCATCGGGGCGAACGCCGGCGTGATCGGCGCCTCGCGGATCACGTACGCCATGTCCGGCTACCGGCAGCTGCCGCTCCTCTTCCGCAAGATCCACCCGAAGTTCAAGACGCCCTGGCTCGCGCTCGTGTTCTTCGCCGGCGCGATCCCGATCCTGCTCACCCTCACCGGCAGGACGGCGTTCCTCGGTGCGGTCTACTCCTTCGGCGCGACGTTCTCGTTCACGGTCGCCCACGCCTCGGTGATCCGGCTCAGGATGAAGCTTCGCGACCACGACGAGGTCTCGTTCCGCCCGAAACCGAACTTCCGCTGGCGCGGCGTCACCTGGCCCGTGTTCGCGATCGTCGGCGGGCTCGGCACCGGGCTGTCGTGGCTCGTGATCGTGATCCAGACGCCGTCGATCCGCTACGCCGGGCTCGCGTGGCTCGTGATCGGCTTCGCCTTCTACGTCTTCTACCGGCGGCGCATCGTGCAGGCTCCGCTCCGCGAGACACTCCGTGCGCCGGTGGAGTTCGGCCCGGCCGCAGTGCTCGAGTTCCGCAGCATCCTCGTGCCGATCGCGCCCGGTTACGCCTCCGACGAGGCGATGGACTTCGCCTGCAGGCTGGCGGCGGAGCGGCGCGCGTCGATCGTCGCCTTCACGGCGATCGACGTCCCCCTCGACCTGCCGCTCGACGCGGAGCTGGCGGAGGATGTCCGGGAGGCGAACCAGCAGCTCGACGAGGCACGCGCGATCGGCGACTCGTACGGCGTGACCGTGATCGGCCGGATCGCCCGTACGCGGAACATCGGGCGCGCCATCGTCGACGAGGCGATCCGCCGCAACTCCGAGATCATCGTCATGGCCGGCCCGCGGCGCGTGCGGCTGCAGCGCGGCCGGCGTCAGATCTTCGGCGACGCCGTCGACTTCGTCCTCCGCCACGCCCCCTGCCGCGTCATGGTCGCGACCCCGCGCGAGCGGGCGGCCTGAGCGTGCACCGGCGCGCCGTCCTCGTCTTCGGTGTCGTGACGATCGTGCTCGGCGTCGCGCTCCTCGTCGAGACGGCGGCGTACGGGGGAGGCTCCGTCGGGTTCATCCTCGGGCTGCTGTTCGTGGCGCTCGGAGTGGGGCGTCTGTACCTCCTGCGGCGGCGTTAGCCTCCGCGAATGGCTCGCAAGCTGCCGCGGTTGCAACGCGTGCTCGACGCGCCGGCTCTGGCCTCCGTCGCCTACGGCGAGGTGGCGTCGTCTCTCTACTTCGCGCTCGGGATCGTGGCCCTGCACGCGCTCGGTTTCACGCCGGTCGTGCTCGCAGTCGTCGGCGTCCTCTTCCTGATCGTGACGATGTCCTACGCCGAGGGGACGACCTCGATCGGGGAGTCGGGCGGAGCGGCGACCTTCGTCCGGGTCGCCTTCAACGACCTGGCCGGATTCGTCACGGGCTGGGCGCTCTTCCTCGACTACCTGATCGTGATCGCGCTCTCCGCGCTCTTCTTCCCGCACTACCTGGGGCTCGCGCTCGGCGTGCACTCGATCGCCCGGCACCCCGGCGACCTGATCGTCGGCAGCGTCGTCATCGCGGCGATCGCGACCGTGCGGCTGTTCCGCCCGACGCGGCTCTATTCGCTCAGCCTCGTCGTCCCGCTGCTCGATCTCGTGACCCAGCTGCTGCTCGTCGTGCTCGGCTTCGCGTTCCTGTTCTCGCCCAGCGCGCTGACGCGCGGGCTCGACCTCGGGACGCAGCCCTCCTGGCACGAGATCGCGTTCGCGCTGCCGCTCGCGCTGCTCGCGTACACGGGCCTCGAGACCGTGGCCAATCTGGCGGAGCAGGTCCGGCGGCCGGGCCGCGACCTGCCGCGGAGCCTCTTCCTCGGGATCGGCGCAGTGGTGCTCGTCACGGTGCTGATCGCGCTCGTCGCCCTCTCCGCCTTCCCGGCGCCGAACGGCACGACCGAGCTCGGGACCACCTGGCTGAAGGCTCCCCTCATGGGCGTCGTCTTCGCGCTCGGTCCGGACATCGCGTACTGGGTCGAACGGGTGCTGCGGGTGTACGTGGGGCTGACCGGAGCGCTCATCCTGCTCACCGCTGCAGTGACCTCGAACTCCGGCTTCGGACGGCTGGCCTTCTCGCTCGCGGAGCACGGCCAGCTTCCTCGCCGCTTCGGACGCCTCAGCCGTCGCAGCCTCCACTCCCCGGAGACCGTTGTCGCGGCGGCGACGATCTCGATCGTGCTCCTCGTCGCCTCGGACGTCACGTCGAATCCGGTCGGCTTTCTCGCGAGCCTGTTCAGTTTCGGGGTCCTCGTCGCGTTCACGGCCGCGCAGCTCGCGGTCGTCAAGCTCCGCTTCTCGAAGCCGGCGCTCGAGCGTCCGTTCCGGGTTCCGCTCTCGATCCGGATTCGCGGCGCGGACGTTCCGTTGCCGACGGTGATCGGCGCTCTGGCGACCACGCTGATCTTCGTCGCGGCGATGGCTACCCACATCGGCGCGCGGTACGGCGGCCCGATCTGGCTCGCCTGCGGCCTCGTCGTCTACCTCCTCGTCCGCCGCGAGCGGGGCACGGGCCTGCTCGCCCACGTGGAGCCCGTCGAGGAGGCCGAGCTGCCGCAGGCCGAGTTCTCGAAGATCCTCGTGCCGATGAAGCTCGGCGAGATCGGGGAGGAGATGGTCGCCACGGCGGTCAAGCTCGCTCAGGACCGGGGCGCAGGGGTCGTGGCGCTGCACGTCATCCGCGTGCCGCTCGACCATCCGCTCGATGCGGAGCTGTACGACGAGGAGGAGCGGGCGGCCGCGTCGCTCGCGGAGGCGGCTGCACTCGGTGCGGACCAGGGCGTCGTGGTGGAGGGGCGCTCCATCCGGGCCCGGTCGATCGGCGACGCGATCGTGAGGGCGGCCGAGGAGACGGGCGCCGACCTGATCGTGCTCGGCTCGGCCCCGAAGTGGCGCCGCCAGTCGCGCTTCTTCTCGCCGACCGTCGACTACGTCCTGCGCAGGGCGCCCGCGGAAGTGCTCGTCGTCGCCTTCCCCCAGGGCGTGCTCGAAGAGGTCTAGCGAGCTACGGTTCGTCCGTCATGGACCTCAGGGCACTCGTCATCGGCTGCGGCCGCGTCGGCTCGTCGATCGCGCTCCAGCTGCACCAGGAGGGCTGGGACGTGACCGTGGTGGACGAGAACGAGGATGCGCTCTCGCGGCTCGGTGAGAACTGGCCCGGCACCTTCATCGTCGGGCACGGCATGGATGCCCACGTCCTCCGCGAGGCCGGCATCGAGGAGGCCGACGCCGTCGTGGTCGCCACCGACGGCGACAACACGAACATCATCATCGGCCAGGTCGCGCAGAAGCGGTTCGACGTCCGCTGCGTCGTCGTCCGCGTCCTCGATCCCGCCCGCGCGAAGTTCTACAAGGAGCGCGGCCTCGACACGGTCTGCCCGACGAGCGTCGCGATCGACGCGCTGATGGACTCCGCGCGGAGCTGCGCGATTCCGCTGCCGCAGCAGGAGACCGAAGAGGTGGCCGGCTGATGTACGTCATCGTCGCCGGCGGCGGCAAGATCGGCGCGAACGTCACCCGCTCGCTGCTGCGGCTCGGACACGAGGTGACCCTGATCGAGCAGAGGCGCGACCGCTTCGAGCAGCTCGAGGACGAGTTCGAGCACCAGGTCCAGCGCGGCGACGCGACCGAGCTCTTCGTCCTCGAGAAGGCGGGGATCGCACGGCCGCCGGACATCGTGCTGGCGCTCACCGGCGACGACGAGGACAACATGATCGTGGGCCAGATCGCCCGCGAGAAGTACCACGTCCCCAAGGTGATCGCGCGCGTGAACGACCCGCGCAATCAGGCGCACTTCGACCTGCTCGGGATCTCGCCCACGATCTGCGCGACCTCCAGCGTGATGGCGCTCGTCGAGCACGAGGTGCCCGAGCACGAGCTCATCCACCTCCTCGAGCTGCGCGGCGAGAACCTCGAGATCGTCGAGGTGCAGATCGACCGCGACTCGCCTTCCGCCGGACGCTCGGTCGAGGCGCTCTCGCTGCCCGAGGGCTCGCGGCTCATCTCGGTCATGCGCGACGGCCACGCCGAGATCGCCGTCGGCTCGACCGTGCTCGAGGCCGGCGACCAGGTGCTTGCGATCCTGGAATCGGGCAAAGAGGACGAGTTACGTCGCGTCTTGCTTCGTCGCTAGTCCTGGTCGGCATCGCCGTGGTCGTCCTCACCGCCTGCGGGAGCGGGGGAGGCTCGACGAGCGGCGTCGCAGGAGCTCACAAGACGACGGCGATCTCGTTCGCGCCGGTCCTCGGCGGCTTCGACTCACCGGTCCAGGTGACCTCGGCTCCCGGCGACCCAGGCACGCTCTACGTGGTCGAGCAGCCCGGCACCATCCGCATCGTCCAGAACGGCGCGATTACCGGCACGTTCCTCGATCTTCGCAGCATCGTCGAGAGCGGCGGAGAGCAGGGCCTGCTGTCTATGGCGTTCAGCCCGCACTACGCCTCGAACCACTTCTTCTACGTCTCCTACACCGACGTGCACGGGAACTCGCGCGTGGCGCGCTACAAGGCTGCCAACGGCCGCGGCGTCCGCTCGAGCGGGCGTGTCATCCTCGCGGTCCGCCAGCCGTACTCGAACCACAACGGCGGCCAGCTCCAGTTCGACAAGCGGGGCTACCTCTACTTCGGCCTCGGCGACGGGGGCTCCGAGGGCGACCCGAATCAGAGGCCTCAGAACATGCACACGCGGCTGGGCAAGCTGCTGCGCTCCCGGTCGAAGAATCCCGGCCCGTCGTGGCGGATCGTCGGGCTCGGCCTGCGGAACCCGTGGCGCTTCTCGTTCGACTCCGCAACGGGCAACCTCTGGATCGGCGATGTCGGCCAGGACCGCTTCGAAGAGGTCGATTTCCGTCAGGCGGGCCGGCTAGGCAAGCTCGCCAACTACGGCTGGAGCCGCTACGAGGGCTTCTCCGTCTACTCGTCGAGCCATCGCTACTCGAGGTCCGGACGGAAGGTGAAGCCGGCGCTCGTCTACTCGCACGCGCACGGCTGCTCCGTCACCGGGGGCTACGTCTACCGCGGATCGGCGGTACGGGCGGCACGCGGGCGCTACTTCTACGGCGACTATTGCTCGGGAACGGTCTGGAGCTTCCGCGTCGGCAAGCACGGCCGTGCCTCCGCCCCCACGGTGTCGGGCCACGTGCCGTCCCTCTCGTCGTTCGGCGTGGACGGGAACCGGGAGCTGTACGCCGCCTCGCTCGACGGCACGCTCTACAAGTTGCGCTAGGCCGAGTGGCGGCGGCGCACCTGGGGCGCCTGCTGGCCGAGCGCCGCGTAGGCGAGCGCCTGCAGCGACTCGTTCAGGGTGGCGAGCTCGCGGGCGAGGCGGATGAAGTTCTCGTCGTTGTCGAGACGCTTGTTCGTCTTCGCGAGCTCGTCGCCGATGCGGTCGAGCTTCTCGAGGATCAGGTCGAAGCGTCGGTCTGAGAGGTCGTGCTCCACGGTCTCATCGTAGTGCTGCCAGCTCCTCGCGCGACCGCACGACGGTCGCGGCTTCACCCAGTGCGGCCCGTACTTCGGCGAGCGTCCCGACTACCTCGATCTCGCGCGTGGCGCCGGCGTGGGCGAGGGCGAGGTCGGCGAGCTCTCGCGGCGCGTCGCTGAAGGCGCCGATCCTGGTGCCGGCAGCCCTGAGCCGGCGCAGTGCGGCATTCGTATCGGCACGGGGACGGATCCAGAGCGGCGCGCGATCGGCCACGAACCGCGTCAGCAGCGGACGCCAGTCGCCGAGCGCGTCGTCGAGTATCGCCGCCGCCTCCTCCCGGTCCGCGGGCACCTCGAGCTCCACGCGCGCGCGCCGGGCCGCGTCCTCGAGCCACGCGTCCCAGAGCGGCCGCGTGTCGGCGAGGACGGCGTCGAGGTCGAGCGCGAGCGCGGGGCCGGGCACGAAGAGCGATGCTAGATTCCCGTCACAACTCGGCGAGCGGTGAGGGAACTCCGGTGCAAGTCCGGGACGGTCCCGCCGCTGTGAGGGGAGACGCTCTTCCGCCACGACGCCACTGGGTCGCGAGACCCGGGAAGGCGGCGGGGGAGGGAGCCCCGAGTCAGAAGACCTGCCGCCCGCCGCGCAAACCCGAACCCCTCGCGGAAGGAGGATTCGTGCACCGTCTGACCATCGCTGTCGTCGCGGCCCTTGTCGCGGCGCTCGCCGTCGTCTCCCTCTCGGCGGCAGCTGCCCAGCAGGCGCACGCCAAGCACCACCGCTATCACCGCATCATCTCGCTCTCGCCGACCGTGACCGAGGATCTGTTCGCGATCGGCGCCGGCAAGCAGGTCGTAGCCGTCGACAACCAGTCGAACTACCCGAAGCGGGCGCCGCGCACCAACCTGTCCGGCTATACGCCGAACAAGGAGGCGATTGCGAACTACCACCCGGATCTCGTCCTCATCTCGTACGACCCGGGCAACTTCGCCTCGCAGCTGCGCGAGCTCGGGATCAAGGTCGTGTTCGTCAAGGCCGCGGACAATCTGGAGCAGGCGTACGGAGAGATCCTCGCCCTCGGCCGTCTCACTGCTCATCGTCACGGCGCCAAGGCGGTGGTCCGCTCGATGCGCAGGCATCTGGCGGCGATCGTGCGGAGCGTGCCGAAGACGCGGCGCCACCTGCGCGTCTATCACGAGCTCGATCCGACGTACTACTCGGCGACGTCGAGCACATTCATCGGCAGCGTCTACAGGCTCTTCGGCTTCCGGGACATCGCCGACCTTGCGGGGGGAACGGGCGGCGGGTACCCGCAGCTCTCGGGCGAGTACATCGTCGCGAAGAACCCGCAGATCATCGTGCTGGCCGACACGAGATGCTGCGGACAGACCTACGGGAGCGTGTCCTCGCGCCCCGGCTGGGGCACGGTCTCGGCCGTCCAGCACCATCGCGTCTTCGGTGCCAACGACGACGTGGCCTCGCGCTGGGGGCCGCGGATCGTGCAGTTCGCGCGGTCGGTGGCGAGGATCGCCAAGCAGGACTGATGGCCGCGACGGCAGGCGGGGTCGAGGCAGCACCGGCGGAGGTCGCACCGCGCGTCGAGGCGCGCGGCGTCGGCCTCCGCGCCGGCCTCGTCACGGTCGCGTTCCTCGTCGCGGCGGTCGCGGTCGGCCTTGCGGTCGGCCCAGTCCACGTCGGCCTCGGGTCGATCCTGCGCTCGGCGCTGTCCTACGTCCCGTTTCTCGACGTGCACCAGCCACTCGGCGCGGTCGACCACGCCGTGCTCTGGCAGCTGCGCGCGCCGCGCGTCGCGCTCGCTGCGCTCGTGGGCGGGATGCTCGCGGTCGCGGGTGCGTCGTATCAGGGCGTGTTCCGGAATCCGCTGTGCGATCCCTACCTGCTCGGCGTCGCCGGCGGCGCGGGCCTCGGCGCCACGCTTGCGATCGTCTACGCGTCAGCGGCGGCCACGGGAAGCACCTGGACGGTGCCGCTCGCGGCGTTCGCCGGGGCGATCGCGGCGGTCGTCGTGACATACGCACTCGGCCGCTCGGTCGGCGCTTCGCACATGACTGGTGCGCTTGTCCTCGCAGGCGTCACGATGGCGACCTTCACGGCAGCCGTGCAGACATTCGTCCAGCAGCAGCACACGCAGCAGCTGCAGAACGTGTATGCGTGGCTGCTCGGCGGCTTCTCGACTGCGACCTGGCACGACGTCGCGATCTGCGCGCCGTACATCGCCGTGAGCTCGCTGGTGCTCGTCCTGCACCGTCGGGTGCTCGACGTCCTCAGCCTCGGCGACGACGAGGCCGCAAGCCTCGGGATCGACGTCGGGCGGGCGCGGCTCGCGATCGTCGTTGCGGCGACGCTCGGGACCGCTGCGGCTGTCTCGGTGAGCGGGCTGATCGCGTTCGTCGGGATCATCGTCCCGCACACGATCCGCCTGCTCGTGTCGACGAGCTACCGAGCGGTCGTCCCGCTCTCGCTGCTCGCCGGGGCCGGCTTCCTCGTCTTGACGGACGTCGTCGCGCGCACCGTCCTCTCGCCGGCCGAGCTCCCGATCGGCGTCGTGACCGCGTTCCTCGGGGCGCCCTTCTTTGCGATCGTCCTCCGTACCTCGAGGACGCTCCGTTGATCGAGACGCGCGACCTCTGGGTGCGGTTCGGCCCGGTCGCCGCCGTGCGCGGGCTCTCGCTGCGCGCCGAGGCCGGAGGCTGGACGGCGCTGATCGGCCCGAACGGGGCGGGGAAGACGTCGGCGCTACGTGCGCTCGCCGGCCTCGCCGCGTACGAGGGCGAGGTGCTGATCGACGGACGGGACGCGCGCAAGCTCGGCCGACGCGCGACCGCTCGGCTTGCCGCCTTCGTCCCGCAGAAGCCCGAGACGCCGCCCGCGCTGACGGTCGCGGAGTACGTCCTGCTGGGGCGCACGCCGCACATCTCGTATCTAGGCGGCGAGGGTCGCCGCGACCGCGAGGCGGCGACGCAGGCACTGCGGCGGCTCGAGCTCGAGCGTTTCGCCGAGCGGCCGCTCGGCTCGCTCAGCGGCGGCGAGCTGCAGCGCGCCGTGCTCGCGCGGGCGCTGGCGCAGGAGGCTCCCGTCTTGCTGCTCGACGAGCCGACGACGGCGCTCGACCTCGGCCGCCAGCAGCTCGTGCTCGAGCTCGTCGACGAGCTGCGCCGCGATGGGCTCACCGTCGTGACGACGATGCACGACCTGACCCTCGCGGGCCAGTACGCGGAGCGGCTCGTCCTGCTGAACGAGGGCTCGGTCGTCGCGGAGGGCACAGCCGCCGAGGTCCTCTCGGCGCCGAACGTCGCGGCGCACTACGGCGCGAACGTCCGCGTCGTCGACGACGACGGCCGTGTCTTCGTCCTTCCGGTTCGCGACCGCTAGCCCTGTCCCATCAAGCCCCGTCTTTCCTTGTAACAGACTGTTACTTGCGCTCTCGCTAGAGTGGCGAACGGCGCTCTGCGCCTTCGTATGCGCGACTGACCTGTCTCATCTGGCCCCTGTCCTCGCTAGTAACAGTCTGTTACTAGCGCTCGCTGTTGGAGGTCTGCGCGCATGTCTCGCCTTGCCGGCTCGCTCGTCGCGGCCGGAGTCACGAAGTCGTACGGAGCGGAGGTCGTCCTCGAGGACGTCAACCTCCTCGTGCCGCCGCGCGCGCGGATCGGGCTCGTCGGCCCCAACGGGGCCGGCAAGTCGACGCTGCTTCGCCTGCTCGCCGGGCTCGAGGAGCCGGACGCGGGACGGATCCGACGAACGCCGCCGGAGCTCGCGGTCGGCTGCCTCGCGCAGGAACGGGACAGTGCCGGCCGCTCGGGCGGGGAGGAAACCCGGGCCGTGCTCGCGGCCGTTCTCCGCCGAGGCTTCGACGTCCTGCTTCTCGACGAACCGACGAACGACCTCGACTTCGCCGGTCTCGCCTGGCTCGAGCGCTCGCTGGCGGCGCATCCCGGCTCGGTCGTCGTCGTCTCGCACGACCGCGCCTTTCTCGACCGCACGGTCACGCGCATCGTCGAGCTCGACGAATGGACGCGCGGGACGACGGAGTACAGCGGCGGTTGGAGCGACTACGAGGCCGGGCGCGAGCGGCGACGCGAGCGCCATTACCGCCGCTGGGAGGCGTCGGTCACCGAGCGCCGGCGCGTCGAGGAGCAACAGCGCCGCATGGCGGAGTGGGAGCGGCGCGGCTACGGGCAGGGCCGCAAGAAGAAGAAGTCGAAGGATGTCAAGCGGACGTACGGCGCGAAGCTCGCGCGCATCGAGACCGTCGAGAAACCGTACGAGCCCTGGGAGCTGCGGCTCTCGCTCGCCCCGGCCACGCGCAGCGGCGAGGTCGTCGTCCGGCTCGAGGACGCCGTTGTCGAGCGCGGCTCGTTCCGGCTCGGCCCGCTCGATCTCGCCGTCGGCTGGGGCGACCGCGTCGCCGTCGCAGGGCCGAACGGGAGTGGCAAGACCACGCTCCTCGAGGCGCTGCTCGGCCGGCTTCCGCTCGCCGCCGGCAGCCGCAGCCTCGGCCCCGGCGTGGTGCTCGGCGAGCTCGAGCAGGATCGCGCCGCGCTCACCGGCCCGCAGACGCTGCTCGAGGTCTTTAGCGACTTCGAGGAGGGGACAGCGCGTACGCTGCTTGCGAAGTTCGGCCTCGGCGCCGACGACGTACTGCGCTCGGCCGCGTCGCTGTCGCCGGGCGAGCGCACGCGCGGCGGCCTCGCGCTCCTGACCGCTCGTGGCGTCAACTGCCTCGTGCTCGACGAGCCGACGAACCACCTCGACGTCGAGGCGATCGAGGAGCTCGAGCGCGGCCTCGACGGCTACGGCGGCACCGTGATCCTCGTCACCCACGACCGCCGCTTCCTGGAGGCCTTCGCGCCCGGCCGTACCATCGAACTGTGACCGGCACCGCGTCGATCCTCACGATCGGGAACGAGCTCGTTTCCGGCGACACCCCGAACACGAATGCGTCGTGGCTGGCGCGCCGGCTCGCGCCGCTCGGCGTTGCCGTGCGGCTGACGGCCGCGGTCCCGGACGAGATCGACGCGATCGCGGAGTTCGTCCGTGGCCAGGCGCCACGCGTCGACTTCCTCCTCGTCACGGGCGGGCTCGGCGGCACGCCCGACGACCTGACGCGCGAGGCGATCGCCGCCGCGTTCGGCGTGCCGCAGGAGGAACTGCCGGAGATCGCCGCCGACCTGCGCGCGCGGTTTACCCGCAACCCCGAGTACGCGGCGCGCTGGGCGAGGTTGCCTCGGGGCAGCAGGCCACTCGCCAATCCGCACGGTGGCGCGCCGGGCTTCGCGATCGAGAACGTCTACGTCCTGCCCGGCCTGCCGAGCGAGATGGAGGCGATGTTCGCCTCGATCGAGGAGGAGTTCCGTCGCGGCACCCCCATCGAGTGCTGGCGGCGCATCTACCGCACGTACGAGAGCGTGATTGCCCAGACCCTGGCCGAGACCGTCGAGCGCTGGCCCGGCGTCCTCGTCGGTTCCTATCCGAGCTTCAGCACGGAAGGGTCGACGGTCGAAGTGGTGCTCAAGTCGAGCGACGCCGACGCGCTGGCCGCCGCCTCCGCGTGGCTAGCCGTCGCGATCGAAGAGAGCGGCGGACGGTAGGTAGAACGCCGCGATCGCGAAGGTCAGCAGGACCGCCGCGAGCGGGCTGAAGAAGGCGACGACGAAGACGGCCGCATACATCGGCACACCGGGATCGAACGCACGTGAGACAGCACGTAGCGCCGAGTCGGGCACGCCCTCGGCGATCAGTCGCCGGCCGCCGGAGGCATATCGCCACCAGGAGTTGTAGATCACCGACATGAGCACAAACGTCGCTGCGTAGGTGAGTGCAGCGGCCTTCTCGCCGTCGCTCTGGAGGAACTGGGCGACGAGCTTCGTCGGGAACGGCAGAAATGCGACGGTCAGCAGCAGCAGGTTGTTGATGAACAGGAACGTCCGGTCCGTGCGTCCCATGAGGGAGACCGCATGGTGGTGGTTCATCCAGATGATCCCGATCGTGATGAAGCTCGTGAGGTACGCGAGGTACGAGGGCCAGAGATGAAGGAGCTGGCTGCCGAGGTCCGGGCTGGTGGAGTCGACGCTGAACTCCAGCACGAGCAGCGTTGCGGCGATCGCGAACACGCCGTCGCTGTACGTCTCCATGCGGGCGGTGCCGGGCTCCACCGGGCGGATCGTCTCGGACGGGCCGGACGGCTCTAGACCAGCGCCGGCGCGAGCTCGCGGCCGAGCAGGCGGACGGGCTCGAGATCGGTGTGGAGGAGGTGCTGGAGCATGACGCGGTCGCAGCCGGCGCGCTCGTAGGCGCGGAGACGCTCGGCGACTTCCTCCACGGAGCCCACCAGGCCGACCGCCTCGACCCGCGACAGCCACTCCTCGAACGTCGTGTCGCGCGACCGGCGGGAGAAGAGCGTCCGTGCGCGGTCGAGCGCGTCGTCGCGCGTCTCCCCGACGAGGAATCCCGTCATGACGCTGAAGCACAAGCCCGGCACCTTGGCGCGGATCGCCGCGGCGTCTTCGGGGGAGACGAACGGCGTGTTGTACTCGTCGGCGAACCTGAGCGCGGGCTCGACGGTGCCGCGCCCGCCACCTCCGCCCACGAGGAGCGGCGGCCGCGGCTGCTGGACGGGCTTCGGCTGCGCGGGCGCGTCCTCGAGCGTGTAGTGCCGGCCGGGGAAGTCGACCCGCTCTTCGGTCCAGAGCCGGTGGATGATCTCGACCTGCTCGGCGAGCAGCTCGACCCGCGTGCTCATCTCGGGGAACGGGAAGCCGTACGCGCGGTGCTCGCGCTCCATCCAGCCTGCGCCGAGCCCGAGCTCGATCCGTCCGCCCGAGACGTGGTCGGCGGTTGCCGCGGCGTTCGCGAGCAGGCCAGGCGGGCGGAACGTCGCGGGCGAGACGAGCGTGCCGAAGCGGAGGCTCGAGGTGCGGGCCGCGAGCGCGGCGATCGTCGTCCAGGCGTCGTGTGCGACGTTGCCGGCCTCGTCGCCCTGCGAGATGTAGTGGTCGGAGCGGAAGAGCGTCTCGACGCCGTGCTCTTCGCAGGCATCCGCGAGCGCGCACCAGTCCTGCCACGTCACGCCCTCCTGCCCCTCGATCATGAGCGCGAGCCGCATGGAGCGAGCGTAAGCGTTTCCGTCCGGGATGGGTCGGGGACCACAGTTTCCATGACGAATCTGCGTCTCACGAAGCAGCTCGCAAACCTCGTGGAACCGCTCGACGAGATCGTCGAGCCGGTGCAGGGGATCGTGAACTCCGTGCCGCAGCCGGTACGGGACGTCCTCGACGGGGTCTGGTTCGGGAACCCGCTCCATCCCGCGCTGACGGACGTGCCGCTCGGCTCGTGGACCGCGGCGTTCGCCCTCGATCTCGTCGGCTCGGAGTCGGCGGACGGAGCGCTCGCGGTCGGGATCCTCGGCGCGGTACCAACGGCCCTGACGGGCCTCAACGACTGGAGTCACCTCAAGGACGACGCCCGCCGGATCGGGACCGTGCACGCCCTCGTCAACTCGGCGGGGCTCGCGCTCAACGTCCTCTCGCTCGCGGCGCGCCGCGGGGGCCACCGCGGCCTCGGACGCATCCTCTCGACGGTCGCCTATGGGGGCACCCTCTTCTCCGCCCACCTCGGCGGCCATCTCTCGTTCGGGCTGGGGATCCGGGTCAACCGCACGGCGTTCGAGAGCCCGCGCGACCGCTACGCGCCGGTCTGTGAGGAGAAGGAGCTCAACGGCGGCAAGCTCGTCGGCGTCGAGCTCGAAGGCGCGTCGGTGGTCGTCTCACGGTCGGAGGAGAGCGGCGAGGTGTGCGCGATCGCTGCGACGTGCTCCCACCTCGGCGGTCCGCTCGACGAGGGTAAACGGGACGGCGACACGGTCACCTGCCCGTGGCACGGCTCCCGCTTCGACCTGTGCACGGGCGAGGTGCATGGCGGCCCGGCGGTCTACCCGCAACCGCGCTACGAGACCCGCGTCCGCTCCGAAAAGGTCGAGATCCGCATCGCAAAGGAAGACGACAAGGACTGACGGACGGCGCGGCTACGATCGAGCGGTGGCCGCGACGACCCCGGAGACCTACCTCGCCGACCTGAATCCGGCGCAGCGCGAGGCCGTTCTCCACACCGAGGGCCCCGTGCTCGTGGTCGCCGGTGCCGGCTCGGGCAAGACCCGCGTCCTCACGCGGCGCATCGCGCACCTGCTCGGCCCCATCGGCGCGAAGCCGCCCGAGATCCTCGCGATCACGTTCACGAACAAGGCGGCGGGGGAGATGCGCGAGCGCGTCCAGGACCTCGTCGGCCCGCCCGCCAGCGCCGCGTGGGTGATGACGTTCCACTCCGCGTGCGGCCGGATCCTGAGACGAGAAGCCCAGCGCCTTGGCTACCGCTCGAACTTCACGATCTACGACCAGGCCGACCAGATCCGCCTCGTCAAGCGCTGTCTCGAGGAGCTCGAGCGCGACCCGAAGCGCTTCACCCCGCGCGGCATCCACTCCCAGATCTCGAACGCGAAGAACACGCTCGTCGGCCCGGACGAGTACACGGAACGAGTCTCGAGCTTCTACGACCAGACCGTGGCCGAGGTCTACGACCTCTACCAGAAGCGCCTCTTTGCCTCGAACGCCGTCGACTTCGACGACATGCTCTTCCTCACGGTCGACGTGCTCGAGCGCTTCCCCGAGGCGCGCGAGAAGTGGCAGGACGCGTTCCACTACATCCTCGTCGACGAGTACCAGGACACGAACCACGCGCAGTACCGCCTGCTCCAGCTCCTCGCCGAGAAGCGCCGCAACGTCTTCGCCGTCGGCGACCCGGATCAGTCGATCTACGGCTTCCGCGGCGCCGACATTCGCAACGTGCTCGAGTTCGAGCACGATTTCCCCGGCTCCTACACGATCGCGCTCGAGCAGAACTATCGCTCGACCCAGCACATCCTCGACGCTGCGAACGGCGTCATCCGCCACAACCGCGAGCGCAAGGAGAAGAACCTCTGGTCGGAGCTCGGCGACGGCGATCCGGTCCGCGTCGTCGAGGTCGAGGACGAGCACGCCGAGGCCCGCTACGTCGCCGCCGAGATCGCACTGCTCGTCGAGGAGGGCTTCAACGGGAGCGACGTCGCCGTCTTCTACCGGACGAACGCGCAGAGCCGCGTGCTCGAGGACGTGCTCGTGCGGCAGGGGATCGCGTACCAGGTGATCGGCGGCCCGCGCTTCTACGAGCGCGCCGAGATCAAGGACCTCGTCGCCTATCTCCAGGTGCTCGACAACCCGTACGACGCCGTGTCCCTGCTCCGCATTGCGAACCGCCCCCGGCGCGGCATCGGCGACACGACCCTCGCGCGCCTCCAGACCTGGGCGGACCAGCGCGAGATCTCGCTCTGGGAGGCGACCGCCGAGGCCGAGATGGCCGGCGTCGGCGCCGCGCCGCAGAAGGCGCTCAAGAGCTTCCGGGCCACGATCGAGTCGCTCATGTCCGCGGCGCAGGAGTTCGAGGTCCCCGAGCTGATCGAGGAGGTGCTCCAGCGCAGCGGCTACATGGAGTCGCTCGAGGCCGAGCGCACGATCGAGGCGCAGGGCAGGATCGAGAACCTGCAGGAGCTCGTGTCGGTCGCACGCGAGTGGCGCGAGCAGGCGGAGGACACGACGTTGAGCGCCTTCCTCCAGGAGGTTTCGCTCTACTCGGACCAGGACGCGATCCGCGGCGACGGCTCGCTCGTCACGCTCATGACCCTGCACAACGCGAAGGGCCTCGAGTTCCGCGCCGTCTACCTCATCGGGATGGAGGAGGGGATCTTCCCGCACTCGCGCTCGATCGAGGAGCAGGGGATCGAGGAGGAGCGGCGGCTCTGCTACGTCGGCATGACCCGGGCGCAGGAGCGCCTCACGCTGCTGCACGCCTCCTCGCGGATGCTCTACGGCGGCCGCAACCACAACCTGCCGTCGCGCTTCCTCGACGAGCTGCCCGACTCGCACGTCGAGCGCGAGCGCCTGCGACCGGCGTCGTGGTCGAGCTACGGCGCGCCGCGGCAGAGCCAGATCGCGCCGCAGGAGAACGTCCCCGACCTCTCGACCGGCGACTCCGTCCGCCACTCGACCCTCGGCGAGGGCGTCGTCGTCCGGATCGAGCCGGGTGGCCTCGTCACCGTCCGCTTCGCCGAGGACGGCAGCGAGCGCAAGCTCATGCTCGACTACGCGCCGCTCGAGAAGCTGTAGCGTCGCACTCGTGTTCGACGTCCGAGCCTGCGCCGACCAGGACGAGTACGGCCGCGCCATCGGCGCGATCGGCCAGTACTTCAACCCGCCGCCCACCGAGGAGTTCCTCGAGCGCTGGGTCAAAATGCTCCCGCACGAGCGGATGCACGCCGCCTTCGAGGACGGCCAGATCGTCGGCGGCGCCGGCGCGTTCCCGTTCGAGCTCTCGGTGCCGGGCGGATCGCTGCCGTGCGCCGGCGTGACGGCCGTCGGTGTCCACCCGACGCATCGCCGCCGCGGCGTCCTCCGCACGATGATGGACGCGCAGCTGCGCGACGTCCACGAGCGCGGCGAGCCGATCGCTGCGCTCTGGGCGTCCGAGGAGACGATCTACGGCCGCTTCGGCTACGGCATCGCGTCGTGGGCCGGCGAGCTGAGCGTCCCCCACGAGTGGGACGCGTTCGCCGAGCCGGGCGCGTCCGTCGGCACCACCCGCTTCGTCACGCCCGAGGAGGCGCGCGAGCTGTTCCCGCCCGTCTACGACGCGGTGCGGCGAGAGCGGCCGGGGATGATGTCGAGGAACGAGGTCTGGTGGGAAGACCGGCACCTCCGCCAGGAGGAGCGCGAGAGCGACGCGCCGCGCCGCTTCGTCGTGCTCGAGCTCGACGGTGAGCCGCTCGCGTACGCGATCTACCGGACGCATTTCAGCTTCGACGGGGGCTCAGCGAGCTCACGGCTCGTCGTCCGCGAGGCGCTTGGTGCGACGCCGCAGGCGACGGCGGCGATCTGGCGGTTCCTTCTCGACGTCGACTGGATGGGCTCGGTCGAGGTCTATCTCGCGCCGCCCGACCATCCGCTCTTCCTGCTTCTCGCCACGCCGCGCCGGATGCGCTACCGGATGGGCGACGGACTCTGGGTGCGGGTCGTCGATCTCCCCGCGGCGCTGGCGGGCCGAACGTACGGCGAGGGCGGGCCGCTCGTCCTCGAGGTGCGCGACGCCGTCTGCGAGTGGAACGACGGACGTTGGAAGCTCGACGGCGGCACCTGCGAGCGCACCGACGATGAGCCCGACCTCGCGCTCGACGTGTCCGCGCTCGGCTCCGCGTACCTCGGGGCAGTCTCGTTCAGGCAGCTCCGAGAGGCGGGGCGGATCGAGGAGACAAAACCGGGAGCGATTGAACGCGCCGACGCGTTGTTCGCGTGGCGGCCGCTCCCCTGGTGCCTCGAGATCTTCTAGACCCGGTAGATTCGCGCAGTTTTCGCTCATTGCAGCGAACGGCTCACCTGAACGAGTGAATCGGCGGGTCCTACCACTTTCGAGGGACGCCCAGTGGGTTTTGCGCACCTACTTTCCGCCTCCCCATGCGGTTTCTGCGGCTTTCCCCATCCCCGAAGAGCCGGCGACTGCTCTCGGTGCTGATCGGCACCGCGTGCGCTGCCGCTCGTGCGCTCGATCGTCTCGTTCACCTCCTGGGGGGCTCGGCCACCTCGGTCGACGTCGTCCCCGAGAACCCATGAGCACCGCAGCGGTCGAAACGACGCGCCAGGCGCTGCGACTGCGCGGCACGCGGATCGGAGATCTGACGCTGGCGGCGTGGTTCTACTGGGCCGCCGTCGTCGTTCCGGCGGCGGTCGGGATCCCGCTCGCTGCCGCGCACGTGGAGACGATCGACTGGCGCCGCTTCGCAGTCCTGGCGGTGCTCGCCTCGGCCTCGCAGCTCCTCTCCTTCCACCTCAACCGTCGGCGCGTGTTCCATCCTGGGATCCTTTTCATCGTCGCCGGCGCGCTGCTGCTGCCGCCTCAGCTGATGATCCTGCTCGTCGTCGTCCAGTGCCTGCCGGACTGGTTCAAGCACCGCTACCCCTGGCACATCCAGACGTTCAACATCGCGAACTACGTGGTGTCGGGCGTCGCTGCGTGGGGGGTCGGCGAGGCGATCGGCTTCTCGGCGTCGCTCGCTCGTGGGGCCGCGGCAGGCGCGTGTGCCGCTCTCGTCTTCGTCGTCACGAACCGGCTCTTGCTGCTGCCGATGCTCTATCTCGGCCGCGGCCTGACGCCCCGTAAGACGGGGCTGCTGGACGCCGAGGACCTGACGATCGAGCTCGTCCTCGCGCTGATGGCGGTGCCGGTCGCAGGGCTCTGGTCGCACAGCCTGGCCCTCGCGGGGCTGGCGCTCGCTCCGCTCTTCCTCATCCACTTCACGCAGCGCGCGGTGCTGCGGCTGGAGGAGGCGGGCGAGGTGATCGGCCGGCAGAACGTGTCGCTCGAGGAAGCGCACCGCGCGGTGATCGAGCGCTCGACGGCCGCCCTCGAGGCGCTGTCGGCGACGGTCGACGCGCGCGACACGTACACGGCCGGCCACTCGCGCCGGGTCGCCGCCTCGGCGAGCGTTATCGCGCGCGAGCTCGGCCTCTCAGGCCCGGAGCTCCTGGTCGTCGACCAGGCGGCGCTCCTGCACGACATCGGCAAGATCGGCGTCCCGGATGTGGTGCTCCTGAAGGAGGGCCCGCTCACCGCGGCCGAGTGGGTCGTCATGCGCGGCCATCCGGAAGAGGGCGCGCGGATCATCGAGCGGCTCGGCTACCTCGACGAAGTCGTCCCGGGTATCCGCTACCACCACGAGCGCATCGACGGCCGGGGCTATCCCGACGGCCTGCTCGGCGACGAAATCCCGCTCGTCGCGCGGATCATCCATGTCGCCGACGCGCTCGACGCGATGACCACGAAGCGCCTCTACCGCGAGGAGCGCAGCTTCGAGGAGGCGTTCGAGGAGATCCGGCGTGGCCGCGGCACGGACTTCTGCGAACTGTGCGTCGACGCGTTCGAGCAGGCGGTCGCCAAGCGGCTGATCGGCAAGCTGGCGCCGGTGCGGGAGCTGGTGGCGTGAGCGCCGTCTCGTACGGCGAGCGCATCCGGCGGGTGCCGTCGGCGGGGCTTCCCGCCACGGCGCGCACGTTCTTCTGGGCCACGGTCTGCGCGGCGATCGTCGCCGCGGCGGCCACGTCCACCGTGTCGTACGACAACGTGCGCTGGCCGGTCTTCGTCGCAGTCCTCGCGGGCGGCTCGCTCGCCCAGCTCTTCGCCACACACACGGCGGGGAACCAGATCTTCCACACGGGGGTCGCTTTCTCTGTCGCGGCCGCGCTCGTTCTGCCGCCGGAGCTCGTGGTGGTGGTCTGCGTCGTCCAGCACGTGCCGGAGTGGCTGCGCCAGCGCTATCCGTGGTTCATCCAGGGCTTCAACATCGCGAACGTCGTGCTGAGCGGGCTCGCGGCGTGGGTCATGCGGTGGTCGTTCGAGCGGGACGGCGTGTACGTGACCTCCTCGGCGACGACGTGGGGAGTGATCGCCGCCGCAGCGGCGGCCGTGACCTTCGTCATGGTCAACCATGCGTTGCTCGCCCGGATGCTGCGGCTGGCCCGCGGCCACGACGTCTCGGCGAGCGGCCTGTTTACGCTCGACGGCTTGCTCCAGGACGGCGCCCTCGCCGCGGTCGGCGTCGGCATCGCCTTCACGCTCCTGCACTCGTGGGCGCTCGCCGTCGTCCTCACCCTGCCGCTCGTACTGATCCAGCGCGCGCTCGCGCTGCCGACGCTCCGCGAACAGGCGTTGACCGACCACAAAACGGGATTGCTCAACTCGCGCGGCATAGACCAGCCCGCGCGCGCCGAGTTCGCCCGCGCGCGGCGGCTCGGCCGGCCGCTGTCGGTGTTGTTGTGCGACGTCGACAACCTGCGGGAGATCAACAACAGCGTCGGCCACCTCGAGGGCGACGCGGCGCTCGCCGTGGTCGCGGCGGCCTTCCGCGCGGAGCTGCGGCCGTACGACCTCTGCGCCCGCTTCGGCGGCGACGAGTTCCTCGTCGTCTTGCCCGAGACGGACGAGGAGCAGGCGGTGGTGGTCGCCCAGCGGATCCAGGCCTGGCTCGAGCAGAACCCGCTCCCCACGAGCGAGGGCAATCTGGCAGTCGGCATCTCGATCGGCGTGGGCTCGCTGCACGAAGACGAGCCGGAGATCGGCACGATGCTCGCGCGCGCAGACGCCGCGATGTACGCCGAAAAGCGCGCCGGCGGCCGCTCGTTCCTGACGGTCGGCTGAGCCCGGCTACAATCCCGGCGACCCGGGGCGGTTAGCTCAGTTGGGAGAGCACCAGCTCGACAAGCTGGGGGTCACTGGTTCGAGCCCAGTACCGCCCACTCAAGAACCCGCTGGAAACGGCGGGTTTCTTTATGCATCTGAGGGGTCGCTGACCACCTAATGACCACTCGTGGAGCCTCCGGCATCGGCGTTAGCGGCCGTTCCGGCGACCATGCGGTCGAGCATCGAGACGGCCTCGCGGACCTCGGTGGGGAAGAGGTGGCGGTAGCGGCGATAGATGAGGGCGCCGCCGTCGTTGTGGCCGACACGCTCGGCGATCAGTTCGGCCTTCATGCCGGCGCGAGCCATGAGCGAGATTGCGGTGTGGCGCAGCCAGTGGAAGCGGAAGTCGGCAACGACGAGCTTGCGTCCGTCACGCTTCTCCTCGTGGGCGAGCCCGGCCGCCAGGAGCGCGGGAAGCCAGATCGACTGAAAGCCGGAGTGGCTGTAGACGCCGCCCTTCTCGGTGGCGAAGACGACGCGCGTCCCGCGCGGCCGGACGAGGAGCTGCTCGCGGAGGAGTTGAACCTCGATCCGGGCGAGCGGGATCGGCTTCGGCCGACGACTCTTATTGAGCCGACCCGGGATGAAGATCGTGCCGGCCTCGAGGTCGACGCGGTCGTCGGTGAGCGTGACGGCCTCGGTGAAGCGCAGGCCAACGGTGCCGCAGAAGGGAACAATCCGTTTGACGCGCTCGGGCAGCCACGACCCGAGACCGAGTAGCTCCTCGTACTCGAGCGCCTGACCTTCCCGAGCTTCGACGCGGATCGGGTCGATCTCGAAGACGCCGACGTCGACCTGCTGCCCACGCGACTGAGCGGCCCGCAGCGCGGCCTTGAGGAACTGGAGTTCGTTCCGCGCGGCGGTCGGAGCGACAGCGGCGCGCGCCGCGATGTGATCTTCGACCTGCCTGCGCCGCAGCGCCGGCACCGGCGTATCGCGGAGCGGCTCCCACGGGCGGACGCAGTCCTGGTAGTAGCGGATGCCAGCGGGCCGGAGCGGACCGCGCTTGCCGCCCATCGACTTCTTGCGCTCGAGCACTCCATCGAGCTCGTCGCCGAGCGTGGTCGGCTTCTCTTGGTAGAGGTGACCGAGCTTGAGGCGGAGCTTCAGGTCCAGCTCGACCGTCTCAGCCGCTTCCTTCGTCGGCAGAGTGACCTCCGGAAAAGGTCGCACGCGGACTTGCCAGCGGCCCTTTCCACGCTTGCGGATCGCCATCAGCGAGTCTCCCTTCCGTTGCTGGAGGCTCGAGTCTGCCGCCGTCCGTTCTTGACCGCCACGGCAGGGTCGGCGTTCGCGATAAGGAAGCGCTGGACCGCGCTCTCGGCGTAAATCCGGTCGAGGCCGATCCTGATCGACTCCAGGTCGCCGCGCTGAGCAGCGCGGCGGATCGTCTCGGGGTGGATGCCGAGCAGGTCGGCGAGCTCGCGCGTCTTGTAGTGCCGTTCGATCACGGTCGAAGCGTCGGGGTGGGAGGGAAGACCGTCACCATCGCGAACTCTCAGAAGCAGGCACTATATAGCAAAAATGATAGCGCTACTAGACATGAGGGCGAGAGCGTAAGGTCCTCATCGGACGATGACCACCGGCGAACTGATCCGCTCCGCCCGCCTGCGCGCCGGTTACTCGCAAAAGGAGCTCGCGCAGCGGCTCGGGATGGCCTCGAGCTCGATCGCCCGCTGGGAGACCGACACCGTCGAGCCCGGCTTCTCGACTCTCCGCCGCGTCCTCCAGGCATGCCGCTTCGACATCCCGCCGGTGCTCGTCGCCTACGAGCGCGACCCCGAGCGCGACGCACAGATCCAGGAGATGCGCGAACTGACGCCGCAGGAGCGGATGACGCGCCTGCTAGAACGACTTGATAACCCGCCGCGATGACCGAACCAAGCTTCGACCCGTACGCGATCCTGCACGCGCTAGGTGCCGTGAAGACCGGCTTCGTCCTGGTCGGCGGCCTCGCCCGAGTCATCCACGGCTCCGACGAAACCACGCGCGGCCTGGACCTCGCGCCTTCCCTGAACAAGGAGAGCCTCCGCAGGCTCGGGGTAGCGCTCGACAACCTGCACGCTCGGCGCGTCGACGGTCAGCCGCTCGACCTCAGCGACCCCGACCCTGAGAGCGAACCAGTGATCGAACTTCAGAGCGACGCCGGCGAGATCAAGATCGTCCTCGAGCCTGCCGGAACTCGCGGCTACGAAGACCTCCGTATCCGCGCCAACCGTGAGCCGCTCGGCCAGGGTGTTCGCCCCGCCGTCGCCTCCCCTGGCGATCTCGTCCGCATGATGGAAGCGCTCGACCGAGAGCCCGACCCGCTGGTGCTCGAAACAATGCGACGCGTGCTCGAGTTCGAGCGTCGCCTCACCATCGAGCGGTAAGCAAGCTCGCTGCTTAAGAGTGACCTCCGGCTGCGCTTGCCGCTCGTGACGGTCGCGGAAGTGGGGAGTCGTCACGAGCTTGATACGGCTGCGCGTGGGCGCAGAACGTACTGAGCTGGGTTAGGTCGATTCAGATTCGCGCGATCGTGGCAGCGGAAGCGGTGTCGTCGATCGGCTCGTCGATGACGGTGTTTCGCACTGCCCTGGTTCGTGCTTGCGACGACTGGGTCGGCGACGAAGCTGGGGCTCGTTCTCTGCGTCGGGCCATCCCGTTCGTCATGCTGCCGCTCCCGGCCGGCTCGCTGATCGCCCGGAACGGTGCACGACAGACGATGTGATCGCGGAGGCGTCGCGACTTCCGCTGCTCGCCGCAATCCCGGCGCTCTACAGCCTCGACGCGCTGCCGTTGCAGCTGCTCGTCGTGCTGGTCGCCCTCAGCAGCGCCTTCACCAGGGCGCACATGCCCGCGCAGCGTCTGATCCTCGCCGAGGTAGTCAGCGACGAGGAGAGCCTCGCCGCTCGCGCGAACGCGTATCTCGACGGTGCACATCCGCAGCGCTCCGCTACCTCGTGCTCCCCGCCGCGTTCGGGCTGATGTTCCCCAGCGGGCCGCTACGCTCAACGAGCCGGCCGCGCCAGCGTGACCGCCTCGTCCGGTGCTAGATATCCTTCTCGAGCGCGTTCATCAACAAGGTGGCTGCTCTGATCGCGGAACACAACTCTCGGTCGCGCTCCTCCTGCTTAACCCTTGGCTAACCATCGCTCATCGGATCTGCCGGGGACGACAGAAGCGCGTCTTTCCGTCGCCGCAGCGGATGCTCGCTCCATTGCCGGCGACTTGTACTTTGCGGGAGCGAGGGTCGACGTCGTTGGGAAGAAAGTCGATGTATACCTCGCGCATGCCCCGCAATCGCTTGTAGCGCAGATCGAGGCGATCCACCCGGAAATATGCGTGATTCACAATGCTGCACGCAACACACTCCGAAAGGTGCTCGCACTCCAGGAATCAATCGACCTCACCGCCCTTCGGTCAGAGGGCATAGAGGTCGTACGAATCGGCCCTACATGCGACGGCTATCTAAGTATTGGGGTAAGTAGCGACGTACTTGCCGCCCAGGCGGCGTTGGATGAAGAATACCGCCCGGACACGATCCGCGTTCACGCGGCACAGCCCGCAGTGTTCCTACCCTATCCGCCGCGACGGTCCTCCCGAGAATGAAGGTCACCCTGCCTTCTCGGTCGCTCAGATGCTGAGACGCGAAGCTCGGCCAACACCGAGGGGATAAGCCAGCGCCCGAGCGTGCTCGCTCACCGCGGGAGGAGCTGTGATTCGACGATATTCCGACTGCACAAGTCTTACTTGTGGATAGGAGAAACGCCTAAGCGCGAATTGATAGTTCCCATCTGAACGAACCAGACCTCGTGGTAGCACACTCGCCCCAACGTGTTTGGGGGGTTGGAAGTACATGTAACTGCGCTTTGCCCTGCATCATCCATCCCGCGGGCCGTGTGGTCGCCGGTGCTCGAGTCGACGTAATAGATCGGACCGCCGCTGTCGCCCTGGCCGTTCGCCACCAGGCTAGAGTTGTTGGGATTAAACGCCAAAGCTAATGGGGCGACCCATTGACAGTTGCTACCGCTCTGGTCACATATGTACATCTTCTGGTTAAGCGCGTGGATGTCGAGATAACAAGCTTCTCCGTCGAAAGCGCCCGAGTCGCACACGTGCTGACCATACTCGTTGTTGGACTCGCCAGTGATAGCAGTGATTTCAGAGCTGTTCCAACCGCTCTTGAAAACGTCATAACCAGTAGGTGCTGGAATTAAGGCTGTATCTGTCCCGGGATTGTTGTAGTCGGTGCTTACATCGCGCCTACTCACACTGCCGATGTGGGTCGCGCTGCCGTACACCGTAATGCCGTTATCCTCGACGTAGCCGTTGTAAACATTATTGTCAAAGGGAAAACAGTGCGCAGCCGACAGCATATAGGTGTGGCTAGAGTCCTTCACATTGATCCCGGAACTGCAGTCCAGGCACGCATCCAGAGGTATGCAAGTGATGAAATCGCCACCCTTCCAATTAGGATCATGAGGGTCGTTGTAGCGATAACCAGTTTGAGTTGCGGGCGCCTGTTGAATGACTTCAAGGATGCTGGGGCTAACGAGCGGGGCAAGGGCTGATTGTGCCGCAGCCAGACCGCTACCCACGCCGACGATCAAATGGCCGTCTGCAGTGGGACCGACACGATTAATGTCGATTCCTTGCGCCCTGAGTGCGTCGACCGGAAGTGACTTCTGAAGATTGAGCAGATCTGAGAGTGTCGCAGGTGCGGTATTGTGGATTAGATAGACGCCGGGATGCAACGCCTCGAGCTGGTCGATGATGGCTTGCGGAGCGTTTGCC
>JAICLM010000081.1 GCA_025927435.1 Thermoleophilia bacterium
CGCCTGCAACTCGGTCGGCGGGTGGCCGCGGTAACCTGTTGCGGTGGCTACGCGTAGTCGCAGCGCGCGCGCAGCGGTGCTTGCCTCGTCGGTTCAGCGCTCCAAGCCGACCCCGTACCCCTCGAAGGCCCGCAGCGCGCTGATCCGCCGGGCGGTCGTCCTCGGCCTCGTCGTCGTCGCCCTGGCGCTCGTCACGATTTCGTTCCGCTCTCCGACGGCGGGAGCGCTGCACAGCGTCCAGGGCGCAGGCTCGACCGCGTTGCGTCCCTTCCAGATCGCCGCCACCCGGATCGCGCAGCCTTTCCGCGACGCCTACGAGTACGTGCACGGCCTCGCGAACGCGAAGGCGGAGAACAAGCGGCTGCGGGAGCAGAACAGGAAGCTCCGGGCGCAGCGGCTGCACGTGGCCGCGCTGGCGGCGAAGGAGCAGAATCTGGCGAGGATTCTCCACTTCGAGGAGGGCCGGACGTTCCCGCGCGACTTCCGTCCCGTCAACGCCGCGGTGATCACCCCGCCGGGCAGCCCCTACACGCACACGCTCACGATCGACGCTGGATCTTCGGCGGGCGTACGTCTCAACTCGCCTGTGGTGAACGGTCCCGCCCTCGTCGGGATCGTGTCGAACGTCTTCCCGGACACGGCCGTCGTGACGCTGCTCACCGACGACAACCACTACGTCGCCGCCTTCGACCCGCGGACGAGGGTGCGCGGGATGGTGCACACCGGGCCGGGCGGAACCCTGATCCTCGATTGGGTTCAGAAGCAGCTCAAGGTGAACGCGGGCGACGCCCTCGTCACTGCAGGGACCCGCACCGCCCGCTACCCCGACCTCTACCCCTACGGCATTCCGATCGGTCGTGTCTCGTCGGTCGGCGCCACCGACACCGCGACCTTCCTGCAGGTTCAGGTGCGGCCGTATGCGAACCTCGACTCGCTCGACGCGGTCGCGGTGCTCGTTCCGAAGAAACCGCGATGACGCTCGGCGATGGTCTCAAGGCCGCCGCCCTGCTCTTCGTCGCGGCGGTGGCTCAGGTCTCGATCTTCGCCCAGGCCCACGTCTTCGGCGCCGTCCCCGACGTGCTGCTGGTCACTCTCGTCGCGCTTTCCCTGCTGCGCGGCAGCCTGGTCGGTGCGGTTGGCGGGTTCTTCGCGGGACTCATCGTCGACACGGCCTCCCTCGGCACGCTCGGGCTCACCTCGCTCGTGCTCACGCTCTCGGGCTACTGGATCGGGCGCTACGGGGAGACGACCGGCCGCGACCGCGCGCACGCCCCGTTCCTCTCGGTCGCCGTCGTCACCGTCCTTTACCAGATCGGGCTGCTCGTCGTGCACTTCGTGCTCGGGGAGAGCGCGCCCGGGGGCGCGGTCATGCGCAGCCTGATTCCGGCGGTCGTACTCAACCTGATCCTCACCGCACCGATCTACGGAGTCGTGCGGCGGCTGTTGCGCCCGACGAACCGGGACGAGCTGACGGCAGAGGTGCAGCTCCTTGGCTAGCACCACGACCCGCCCGCCGGCCCCGCTTCCCTCGCGGCCGAGGCCGCAGGGGCGGGTCGACGCCGAGCAAACCGCGGTCCAGCCCTACCGGCTGACGCCCAAGCTCGCGCGGCGCGTCGCGTTCCTCAGCGCGCTCGTCGTGATTGGCTTCGCCGCGCTCTTCATGCGTCTGTGGGCACTGCAGGTGCTGTCCGGCTCGCATTACGCGGCGCAGGCGCAGGCGAACCAGGTTCGCTCGGTGCGCGTCCAGGCGCCGCGCGGCCCGATCGTCGACCGACGCGGCAACCTTCTCGTCACGAACCAGCCCGTGACGTCGGTCGAGCTCTCGCCCGCCGGCATGCCGAAGACCTACGCGGAACGTGCCGCGGAGGTCCGCAGGATCGCGCACGTCGCGGGCGTGTCGGTCAGGCGCGTGACGAACCTGATCCTCGAGCGCAAGCGCTCTGGCGACCTGCTCGATCCGATCGTCATACGCACCCAGGCCACCGCGCCGATGCAGGCCTACCTCCAGGAGCGCGCGGCGGCCTTCCCCGGGCTGACGCTGGCCCGCAGGTACATCCGTCGTTACCCGCACGGAACGCTGGCGGCCCAACTGCTCGGCTACGACGGCGAGATCTCTCGGGGAGAGCTGCGAACGCTCGCCAAGGACGGTTACGAGCCGGGAGACGTGATCGGCCAAACGGGGATCGAGGCGGCGCTTGACAGGTATTTGCGCGGCGTGCCCGGGCTGGCCCGAGTCCGCGTCGACTCCCTCGGCCGCGCGCGCAGTCCCCGCCTGCTGTCGACCGCGCCCACGCCCGGCCAGACCGTGCGCTTGACGATCGACGCGCCGCTGCAGATCGCCGCCCAGAACGCGCTCGAGTACGGCATCCAGCGCGCCCGCATCAACGGCGAGTGGGCGGCCGACGGCGGCGCGATCGTGGCCCTGAGCCCGAAGGACGGCTCGATCCTCGCGCTTGCGTCCTCGCCGACCTACGACCCCTCGGTCTGGACCGGCCGTCGCACTCTGAAGGAGCTGAACGCACAGGGTCTCGGCACTCAGAAGTCCGCTCTCGACCGGAACTATCCGGCGCTCGACCGGGCCCTCGACGCCACGTATCCGCCGGGCTCGACCTTCAAGCCGCTCACAGCGATCGCGGCGCTCCAGGAGCATCTGATCAAGCCGTACTCGTTCTACCCCTGCACGGGCACCTACGTGGCTCCCGAGGACAAATCCCATCGCGTCTGGCACAACTGGGACCGCTTCGTCTTCCAGGGGATGGACCTGCCCACGGCGATCGCGCAGTCGTGCGACACCTACTTCTACCGTGCCGCCAACAAGTTCTATCTCCTGCCGAAGGACCGCGGTCAGCCGATCCAGAAGTGGGCGCGCCGCTTCGGGTTCGGGCGGACGGGCGGCTCCGACCTCACGCCGCAGGCGCCGGGACTCGTCCCGACGATCGGCTACAAGCACCGCAGGTTCACGAGACACACGGATCCGACCAACTGGCGGATCGAGCGCCTCTGGAAGCCCGGCGACTCGCTCAACCTTGCCATCGGCCAGGGCGACCTGACGGTGACGCCGCTCCAGATGGCCCGCTTCTACGCCGCCATCGCGAACGGCGGCAAGCTCGTCACGCCGCACATCCTGCTGGACGTCGAGAACCCGAACGGGACGATCGTGCCGACGGCAGCGCCGCCCGCTCCCCGTCCGATTCCGGGGCTCGATCCGGCCAACCTCGAGGTCGTCCAGCAGGGCCTTTTCGAGGGAACGCATGACCCGTTCGGCACCTCGTACGGCGTGTTCGGCAACTTCCCGGCGTCGATCTCCGGCAAGACCGGGACGGCGCAGAAGTTCGTCCGGCTGCCCGGATACACGGGCTATCGGGACCAGTCGTGGTGGTGCGGCTATGGTCCCTCGACCCACGCGAAGATCGTCGTCTGCGCCGTGATCGAGAACGGCGGCGAGGGCGGGGCGGCTGCGGCGCCGGCAGCCGAGCGGGTCTTCGCGAAGTTCTTCCACGTCCAGCCCGCGCAACTGGGATACATCCACTCCGACTGATGCTCGAATACGCCGGATCACAACGAGCGGGGCTGCGCGCCGAGCGCGAGGCGCCGCATCTGCTCGCCGTCGTCCGCTCGCTCGACTGGATCCTGGTCGCGGGAGTCGCCGCCCTCGTCGTCGTGGGGCTCTGGGGCGTCGCGGGCGTCACGAAGTTCGCGGTTCCGAACGACCCCAGCTATTACCTCAACCGCCAGATCCTCTACGCGTGCGTCGGGGCGGTCGTCCTCGTGGTGGCTGCGCTGATCGACCCCGATCTCTACCGGCGCTACTGGCGCGCGATCTTCGCGGGCACGGCAGTGGTGATCGCCTTCGTGCTGCTCGCCGGGCATGCGGCGCACGGCTCGACCCGCTGGATCAGCCTCGGCTTCTTCACCTTCCAGCCGTCGGAGTTCGGCAAGCTCCTGTTCGTCCTCGCGATCGCCGGGATGCTGGCCGAGCGAGAGCGCGACCTTGCGAAGTGGGAGACGACGCTCCGGGTCGTCGGGATCGGGCTCCTCCCGGTCGTGCTCGTCTTCGCCCAGCCCGACCTCGGCACCGCGCTCGTCTATCTGGCCGCGCTCGGCGCGATGCTGTTCATCGCGGGAGTGCCGTGGCGCCACCTCGCGCTGCTCGGCGCCACCTTGGTCGTCGTCGTAGTCGGCGTCCTCTGGGCCGGCCCAGCCGCCGGTGTCAGCGTCCTCAAGGGCTACCAGCAGCAGCGCCTCACCTGCTTCACCCATCCGACCACGTGTTCGGTCGACGCGCGGTACAACCTCGAGCAGTCGCAGGCCGCGATCGGCTCGGGACAGTTCCGGGGACGCGGCCCGAACGGCTCGAGCCAGGTCAAGCTCGGCTTCCTGCCCGAGAGCGGAACCGACTTCGTCTTCGCCGGCTTCGCCGAGCAGCGCGGGTTCATCGGCGCGGTGATCCTGCTCGGGCTCTACCTGCTCGTGCTCTGGCGCGGCCTGCGGGTGCTCACGGTCGCGCGAGACCTCTTCTCGGCCACCGTCGCGGGCGGGATCGTCGTCGCGCTCCTGTTCCAGATCTTCGTCAACGTCGGCATGACGATGGGAATCGCGCCGATCACCGGCATCCCCCTGCCGTTCGTCAGCGTCGGCGGCTCGTCGCTGATCGCGAACCTCGCGGCGATGGGCGTGCTGCTCGCGATCCACGCGCGCGGACGTGTCTCGCGCTACGCCCGGCGGCGCTGACCCCCGTGCCGGTCTCGGCCGGGGCAGTTCGCAAGCTCCTGCGGGACGTCGCGGCCGCGGGCTCGCGTGAGCAGGTACTCGCCGTCGGTGGGGCTCCCGGGCTCGCGCACCTGCTGCGGCAGCAATTCCTCCGTGGCCGCGCCGCGCCGGAGGCTGTCCGGGTGGGCGGGCCGGACGGGGCAGACATGTACGTGCACGTCCTGTCCGCCGAGGTCGGAGACGATGACGCGGCCGTGCTGCGGCGGGCATCGCGCGCTCGCGTTCCCGTGGTGGCAGTCGCGGTCGGGTTCGCGGACGACGCGACAATCCCGTACGTGCTCGCGACCGATGTGGTGTGGGTGGGTGCGGGCCGCGCCTTTCCGCTCGAGAGTGTCGCCCGCGCGGTCGCCGCACGGTGCGGCGAGCACGGCGCGCCTCTCGCAGCGCGCGTGCCGCTGCTGCGCGAGGCCCTGGGCGAGCAGCTCGTCGCGTCCTTCGCGCGGAGGAACGGGATCGTCGCAGCGGCGGTCTGGATCCCCGGCGCAGACCTGCCGGTCCTCGCGCTGAACGAGCTTCGTCTCGTGCTCCGCCTCGCGCAGGCTCACGGCGCGGCCGGAGACCTTCGCGACCGGTTACCGGAGCTCGCGGCGACGCTGGCCGCCGCTTTCGGCCTGCGTGCCCTCGCGCGGGAGGCGCTCGGTGTCGTGCCGACGGCCGGCTGGGCCGTCAAAGCCGGGGTGGCCTACGCGGGGACGCGCGCGGTCGGCGAGGCGGCCCGCCTCCGCTTCTCTGCACCGGGCGAAGAGCACCGGTCTTCGCCCGGCTAGGCGGCGGCCGGCCGGAGCCGCGCGCGCCGCGCCTCGATCGCGCGCAGGCGCTGCGACAGGCGTGCCCAGGCCCACGGCTCGACCTCGTGGTAGCGGCTCTCGGACTGGCTCCGGGTCACCTCGAGGTACTCGAACCACGCATCGGCTTCCTCGATCAGTAAGAGCTCTTCCGCCTCGCGCATTGCCACCACCGTTCACCTCCCGGTCGTGATTGGCCGGATCGTAGGTCCGGGCTCGGACGGACCCCGGCGGGCGCGGTTGCTACCCTGGCGACAAGGCCATGCCAAGCCTTTTCATCCACAACGAGCGCGCGCGCACCTCGCCTGAGGTCGCCGGCGCGCGCTCCCACGAAGGAGCAATTTCTTGCCCTGGTTCCGTTTCCGGAAGAAAAAGTCTTCCGACGAGCAACGTCCCGACGTACCCGAGCTCGAGGCCAAGCCCGAGCTGACTCATCCGGCCGCCGACGCGGCCGACTCCGAATCCACCCCGACCAAGCCGAAGCGTCGCCGCGGTAGCCGCGGGGGACGTGGACGCAAGAAGACCGGTTCCACCGCAGGCGCGACTGCGGCCGCGCCGGAAAGAAAGGACTCGGCGCGGAAGGAGAAGGCCGAGCCCGCAAAGCAGCCGCAGCGCCGGGACCTGTCGCAGCGCCAGGAGCGCCGTCGCGACCAGTCGTCCCGCCGGCGCCGCGAGCCGCAGCGCCGCGCACCGCTTCCTGCTGCCAGGCGGGAGCTGATGATCTCCGTCGACGTCGGCGAGCGCGACGTCGCAGTCCTCGAGGACGGCCGCGTCGCCGAGGTCTATCTCGAGCGGCCCGAGCGCCGCTCGATCGCGGGCAACATCTACCTCGGCCGCGTCGACAACGTCCTGCCCGGGATGGAGGCCGCGTTCGTCGAGATCGGCCTCGAGAAGAACGGCTTTCTCTACGTCGACGAGATCGTCAGCCCCGAGCTCGAGAAGGGCCACGGGCGCAAGATCCAGGACCTGATCTCGCGCGGCCAGACGATCCTCGTCCAGGCCGTCAAGGACCCGATGAAGACGAAGGGCGCGCGCCTGACGACCCAGATCTCGCTGCCCGGCCGGTTCGTCGTCTTCGTCCCGCAGGGCGAGGGTCTCGGCGTCTCGCGCCGGCTCGACGACGACGAGCGCAACCGGCTGAAGGACATCCTCAAGCGCCTCGAGGTGAAGGAGGGCGGCGTGATCGTCCGCACCGCCGCCGAGGGCGCGTCCGAAGAGGACATCGAGCGCGACCTGGTCTTCCTGCAACGGCTCTGGCGGTCGATCCAGGCGAAGGCGAAGACGGCCAAGGCGCCGGAGCTCGTCTATCAGGAAGCCGAGCTGCCGCTGCGCGTCGTCCGCGACCTCTTCACCGGCGACTTCGAGAAGGCGTACGTCGACGACGAGCGCACGTACCGCCGCATCGTCGGCTACCTGAAGAAGACGTCGCCGCACATGGTCGAGCGAGTCGTCCGCTACAAGGAGAAGACGCCGCTGATGGAGGCGTTCGGCGTCGAGCAGGAGATCAAGTCGACGATCGGGCGCCGCGTCGATCTCCCGTCCGGCGGCTACCTCATCTTCGACTATGCCGAGGCCTTCACCGTCATCGACGTCAACACGGGCCGCTTCGTCGGCGGCCGCGGCAAGAACTCGGGCAGCCGGCTCGAGGACACGATCACGAAGAACAACCTCGAGGCCGTGAAGGAGGTCGTCCGCCAGCTGCGGCTGCGCGACATCGGCGGGATCATCGTCATCGACTTCATCGACATGGCCAACCCGAAGAACCGGGCGACGGTCGAGGAGGCGCTGCGCTCGGAGCTCGAGCGCGACCGCACGAAGACGTACGTGGTCGAGATCTCCCCGCTCGGGCTCGTGGAGATGACGCGCCAGAACGTGACCGACGGGCCGCGCGAGGTCATGACGCGCAAGTGCCCGACCTGCGGCGGCGACGGGATCGTCTACTCCGAGGCGTCCGCGGCGATCGACGTCGAGCGGCGCCTGCGCGCGCTCGCCGCCGGCTCGCGCTCGCAGGCCTTCCGCGTGGAGCTCGCCGACGGGATCGCGAGCGCGCTCGTCGGCCCCGGCGCCCGGCGGCTCATCGAACTCGAGGCGCTCACGAAGAAGCGCTTCTTTTTCGAGGGTAAGCCCGAGACGCACCTCGACCACTTCGTCCTCCTCGGCGAGGGCAAGCTCGCCGACCTTGCGCCGCCGGCCCCGGTGGGCGAGGACGCGGAGGTGATGCTGCAGCTCGTCGAGGTCGACCGGCACGACGGCGCCGCCGCCGTCGGCAAGCTGGACGGGCTCGAGGTGGTCGTCGCCGACATGGCCTCGCAGGTGGGCAAGCGCATGAAGGTGCGGATCCAGCGCGTGCTCGACGGTCGCGCCTATGCCGTCGCGATCCGCAAGACGAAGCCGGCGCCCGAGCCGCTGACGGCCGAGGGCGAGGCCGAGAAGCCGACGCGCAAGCCGCCGGCCCGGAAGGGCGCGACGGTCGCAAAGGACGCCGAGCCTGCCGTGGAGGAGCCCGAGGTCACGGAGGAACCCGAGGTCACGGAGGAGCCCGAGGCCGCGGCGGGGGAGACGGCTGAGGGCGAGTCGGAAGAGACGGCTGAGGGCGAAGACGCAACGAAGCCGAAGAAGAAGACGCGGCGCGGCTCGCGCGGCGGCCGCAAGCGGAAGAAGGCGCCCACGGCCGTCGAAGCAGCCGCGGCCGAGCCCGCGGCCGAGGGCGTTGTCGAAGAGGAAGCTCAGGAGCCGTCCCGCGCCGTCATGATCCACGTCCCCGGCGACGATCTCGGCCGCGACGGCAAGGCCGAGCCCGCATTCGAGACACCTGCCGAGGCCGAGCCCGAGGCAGCCGAGGCGTCGGCCACCGCTGAAGCCGAGGAAGCGCTGAAGCCCAGGAAGAAGACGCGGCGGGGCTCGCGCGGAGGCAAGAACCGGAAGAAGAAGACGGCGCCCACGTCCGAGAACGGCGCCGAGGCGGCCGCGGAGACCGAGGCGGCTCCAGAAGCCGAAGCTTCCTCGTCGGAGAACGGCGACTTC
>JAICLM010000195.1 GCA_025927435.1 Thermoleophilia bacterium
ATCGTGGTGTGCGTGGCGGTCTTCATGCTGCTCCTCGACATCACGGTAGTCAACGTCGCCCTGCCGGACATCGACAGGGAGTTGAGCACCTCCTTCACCGATCTGCAATGGATCGTCGACGCCTACGCGCTCACCCTCGCGGCGACGATGCTCAATGCGGGGTCGCTCGGCGACCTGCTCGGACGGAAGCGGGTCTTCCTCGTCGGGATCGCCCTGTTCACGATCGCCTCCGCCCTCTGCGGCGCTGCGCAGTCCCCGACCTGGCTCATCCTTGCGCGCGGCGCGCAGGGGATCGGCGGCGCGGCGATGTTCGCGGGCTCGCTCGCGATCATCTCGCAGGAGTTCCACGGCCGCGAGCGCGGCACGGCCTTCGGGATCTGGGGAGCGACGGTCGGGTTGGCCGTGGCGATCGGGCCGCTCGTGGGTGGCGCGCTCACGACCTACGTCGGCTGGCGCTGGATCTTCTTCGTCAACATCCCGATCGGTGTCGCCTGCGTCACCGCGGGAGTGCGTGAGCTCCGCGAGACGCGCGACGAGGGGCACGGGGGCTTCGACCTCTGGGGCCTCCTCACGCTGACGGCGGGGCTCTTCGCGCTCGTGCTCGGTCTCTTCCGCGGCAACGACTGGGGCTGGTCGAGCGGTCGCGTGATCGGCCTCTTCCTCGCGGCCGCCGCCTTTCTCGCTGCCTTTGCGTTCGTCGAGCTGCGACAGGCCGCGCCGATGTTCGACTTCCGGCTCTTCAAAGTTCCCACCTTCACCGGCGCGCAGATCACCGCCTTCGCGATGTCGTCGTGCATGTTCGCGCAGTTCCTGTTCATCCCCCTCTACATCGAGAACGTGCTCGGCTACTCCGCAGTCGCCACCGGGGTCCGCTTCCTGCCGCTGTCACTCGTCTCGTTCGTCGTGGCGCCGATCGCGGGCAGGCTGTCGACCCGGGTGCCGGTACGGCTGCTGCTCAGCGGCGGGCTCGCGACGATCGGCGTCGCGCTGCTGCTCATGTGGGGCATCGACCTCGGCTCGGACTGGACGACGCTGCTCGCCGGCTTCATCGTCGGCGGGATCGGGGTCGGCCTCGTCAACGCACCGCTCGCGTCGACCGCCGTGAGCGTGGTCGAGCCACGGCGGGCAGGGATGGCGTCGGGCATCAACAACACGTTCCGTCAGGTCGGGATCGCGACCGGGATCGCGGCGCTCGGCGCGATCTTCCAGAGCCGCATCACCTCGGTTCTCGCCCACTCGGACATTGCGGCGCCCATTCCGCCGCTCGCAAGAGAGGTCGCCTCCGGCGCGACGCCACACGGCCCGCTTGCCTGCGAGAGGTGCCCTCCCGGCTTTCACATCGATCCGGCCGAGGTCGCCCATCAGGCATTCATCACCGGGCTCAACACGATCTTCGTCGTCGCGGCCTTCGGCCTCTTCGCGGCCGCGATCCTCGCCTTCTTGCTCGTCCGGCAGCGGGACTTCGTCGCGAGCGGGCCCGCGGTGGAAGCGGCAGCCGGCTAGGCGACGGCGCCTGCGCGCGCGAGGCGCGGGCGCACTCGCAGCGCGAGCTGCCAGGACGCGATGAGGAGCATCACGGCGGCGCCTGTCACGATCACGAGCGCCTGCGCAGCGACCGAGAACGCAACCGCCTCGGCGGTTCCGACGCCGCCGAGCGCCAGGATCGCGGCGCCTGCACCCGCCTGCGTCGCGGCACCGGCCGGGGCGATCGGCAGTGCCGCCGAGGCCGCGGACGCGACGAGGAACGCGAGCGCGAGCACGTACGAGCCCGGCATCGACAGGGCGTTGAGCAGCAGGAAGACCGCCAGGCCGCGGAGGGTCCACGAGACCGAGATGAAGAGCCAGGCAGCCCACGCCTCCTTCGTGCAGTGCGTGTGCTCGGCGAGCCAGCGGCCGACGCGGCGGCGGGTGACGAACGGGAGACGGGCGATGCGCGGAAGGAAGGCGACGACCGCGGCTGCGGCGATCCCGGCGGCGGCGACGACCGCGAAGCCGGCGCGCGTCGTCCAGTGGCTCGAGCCTGCCGCGGCGACCGACGCCATCGGCGTGAGGGCCGCGTTGTCCAGCATCCCGAGCACGAGCAGGCTCAGGCCGACGGTCCCGATTCCGGCCTTCGTCCCCGGATAGCGCTTCACGATCGCGATGCGGATCGCATCGTCGAGGCGGCCGGGGAGGGCGATGCCACCGACGCACGCGGCGCCGCCGGCGAATGCGAGGGCGTCCGCGGTCGGGCGCTCGCTCGCCTGGAAGAGCCGCTGCCAGCCCCACGCCTTGAACGCATACGCAACGAGGAAGAGGGCGGCGGCGCACGAGACGAGCAGCGGGTCGGCATGGTGGATCGGCCAGCCGTTGCCGACGAAGTGGCGGACGCTGACGAACGCGACGCCGAGCAGGACGAGCCCGAAGCCCCCGTTGAGGGCCAGCTGGATCTTCCGGTTGGAGAGAAGCCGCATCACCGCAGTTGCAACGGTGCTATCGGCCGCAAGAGTACGAGGCTGTGTCACTCGATCGGGGCAGCCATAGGCGCGGCACGGTACCGGCGCCTCATGAGGGTCTCGTAAGGGTTGACGAGCCGAGGTCGAGGCCGAGCACCCGCCGGCCGTGCGGACGCGAAGACGACGCGCCTCATGCCGAGCCGCCTGCTTCGGCCAGGGCCGCGGCGGCTGCCCGAGCACGCGGGTCGCGTTCCCGCTCGGCCCACTCCGTCGCCTCGCGCACCAGCTCGCGCAGCTCGGGGAGCAAGGACGGCACCCCGGCGCCCTCGCGCTCGAGTGCCTCGATTCGCTCCAGCCGGGCCAGGACCGCTCGCGCCTCCTCCATGCCCCGAAGGTAGGCGGCAATTAGTGACGTGTCTGTGCCGTCTAGCTGGCGCGCTGCTGGAGGCTTGCGACCGGGCTCGTGACGCCGAGAAGGACCTCGTCGAGGTCGCGCACCAGGGCATGCCGGTCTCCGTGCAGGAGGACGGCGACGAGCAGGCGGCGTAGGAGCTCGCAGGTCGGCTCCCGGAGCTTCCCGGCGAGGTCGGCACGCTCGGCCGGGGTCGCGCCGAGCAGGGCAGCGCCGCGCATCGCAGCGGCCCAGGTTCCGTCGCCCTCTCCGAGCGCGGCTTCGAGCGCATGGCGGAGCTGCTCAACGCGGAAGGGCTCCGACTGGAAGAGCGCCAACTCCCAGCGGTCGAGAGCGTCCCCCAGCTGAGGGTCCTCGTCGGCGGCGCCGAGGCGTACCCGCACGTCGCTCGCCACCGAGGCTCGGAACGGATCGAGCCGTGTCGGCTCTCCGGGAGGAGCGGTCGCCGCGATCGGCAGCACAGGACGGACTCCGTAGGGGCGCCAGTCGAGCCGCTCGAACAGGACGGGGCCGGCTGCGACGGGGGCCGCGGTGGCGAGGCGGATCGCCGTCACCGCGTCGGCAAGCTCGCCGGGCGCGTCCGGCGCCTCGTTCGTCCCGCTCGCGAGCGAGCGCTCGAGCTCGAGCACGCAGATCCGGTCGGGCTCCCGGCCGAAGTTCCGCGGCAGCAGGCCCGCTGCCTCCGGCCACATCGCGGAGAGCTCCCCGGTGGCGGCCACACGCACCCGGATCCCGTCACCGAGCTCGATCTGCGTGCCGACGGAGAGACCGATCAGCGGGGCGACCGCGCCGTACGAGTGCCCCTCGCCGTAGAGCGAGTCCTCGAGCTCCTCGTACGCGCGTGCGAAAGCGGAATCGTCCCAGTCGAAGCCGCCGCAGCCTTCGGCGGTGCGCACCAGGAGCGGCACGAGCACGCTGCGATAGACCGCGCGGTGCTCGTCCCTGACGTCCCCTTCGTGCGCATGGGCGAAGATCCGCGCGGCGGGCTCGCGCAACAGATCGGAGACGGCGTCCTGGACGTCGACCCGTGCGAAGAGCCGCTCGGCCCGCGCCTCGATGAACCCGCGCACGAGGGGCCGGTACTCATAGAGCGTCGGCCGGCCGTACGTGCCGTGCTCCTCGAACGCGAACGGGAGGTCGACGCCGTCCTCGAGGTCGCGCGTGAAGACGGCGAACGCACCGAGGCAGAAGCGGCGGAGCGTATCGTGGAGGTGCGGCGCGCGCATCCGGCTCTCCTACGACGGCGGCGCGCTCCCTCCTACCTGACAGGAAGGACACCAGTACGCCGTGCGCGCGTCGTCCCCCTGCGGCCACGAGCGGACGATGTCGCCGCACCGAGGGCACGGCCTGCCCGCCTGCCGGTACACGCGCCTCGCGGGCCGCGGCCCGTCGAGCGCCGCCCGCATCAGCGTGTGCGCGGTTTCGAGCACGACCCGGAGCCCGGCGTCGTCTACTTCCTCGAGCCGCCGCCACGGCGAGATCCGCGCCTCCCACAGCGCCTCGGCCTTCCACAGGTTCCCGATCCCGGAAACGAGCCGCTGGTCGAGGAGCGCGTCGCCGATCTCGCGCTGCGGATCGGAGCGGATCCGCGCG
>JAICLM010000024.1 GCA_025927435.1 Thermoleophilia bacterium
AGGTCTCCCTCGATCCGTTCGAGCCGGCGGATCGTCTGATTCGTCAGGCCTCGCATCTCGGCCAGGTGACGCGCGCTCGGCCGGAAGTGCTGGCGGAGACCGTCCTGGATCGCCTCGGGCAGGCCCGCCTCGAAACGGGCGGTCGTCGCCGCGAGGGACTCCACGGCATGCCGCGCCCGCTCGAGGGTCGCGTCGAACGCTGCCGGGTCGGTGCGGCCGGCGGCCGCGTCCTCGAGGCGCTGCTGCGCGCGGGCGATCGCGTCCATGTCCACGGGCTCGAAGATAGAACTCGCGTCGGATGGACCTCTCGGAGCTCGACTACGAGCTGCCGCCGGACCTGATCGCGCAGCACCCGGCCGAGCGGCGCGACGCGTCGCGCCTGCTCGTGTACGAACGCGCGACCGGCGCCGTTCGCCACCGCACGTTCGACGAGCTGCCGGACGAGCTCCACGGCGAGCTCGTGGTCGTCAACGACACCAAGGTCGTGCCGGCGAGAATCCCGATCGAGTCGCCTCGCGGCGAAGTGCTGCTGCTCGAGCGGCGCGAGGACGGGACCTGGGAGGCGCTGGCGCGCCCAACCCGCCGGCTGCGGCCCGGTCGCCGCTATGGACCGGTCGAGCTGCTCGAGCACCTCGGCGAGGGCCGCTGGCTCCTCCGCCTGGACGGCGAGCCTGCGGGCGAGACGCCGCTGCCGCCGTACATCACGGAGCCGCTCGCCGACGCGTCCCGCTACCAGACCGTCTACGCGCGCGAGCCGGGCTCGGCGGCGGCGCCCACGGCGGGGCTGCACTTCACGCCCGAGCTGCTTGCGCGGCTGGAGCCGGTGCGGGTCACGCTCCACGTCGGCCTCGACACGTTCCGTCCCGTCACCGAGGAGCGGCTCGAGGAGCACCGGATCCACGGGGAGCGCTACGAGGTCGAGTCGGAGGCGTGGGAACGGATCCGGGCCGCCCACCGCGTCCTCGCCGTCGGCACGACGACGGTGCGCGTGCTCGAGACGCTCGCGCGCGGCGGCCCGCCGGCGGGTCGCACCGAGCTGTTCATCACGCCGGGCCTCGAGTTCCGGCGCGTGGACGCGCTGCTGACGAACTTCCACCTGCCGCGCTCGACGTTGCTCGCCCTCGTGATGGCGTTCGCCGGAGTCGAGGAGATGCGGCGCCTCTACCGGCTCGCCGTCGAGGAGAGGTACCGCTTCTACTCCTTCGGCGATGCCATGCTCCTGCTCTGATGTTCGACCACGTGACGATCCGCGTCTCCGACACCGAGGCGAGCCTGCGCTTCTACAGAACGCTGCTGGAGCGGGAGCCCAGGGGCAGCGAGTACCTCGAGTGGGACGAGTTCGGGATCGCGCAGGCCGATGCCGCCCATCCCGTGACGCGCAACCTCCACGTCGGGTTCGCGGCGGAGTCGCGTGAGGAGGTCGACGACTTCTGGCGCCGCGGAGTCGACGCCGGGTATGAGAGCGACGGCGAGCCGGGGCTGCGGCCGCAGTACTACCCGGACTACTACGGCGGCTTCCTCCTCGACCCGGACGGGAACAGCGTCGAGTCCTGCACGGGGTTCAGGGACGAGGTCGGCGGGCCGCTGATCGACCATCTCTGGCTCGGCGTCCTCGATCTCGGAGCTGGCCGGCGATTCTGGGAGACGGTTGCGCCGGTCCTCTCCCTCAACGTGACCGATGGCAGGCAGGGACGGTTCCACGTCTGGGCCGGCGACCGCTCCTTCGCGCTCGTCGCGGACGGCCGCCCGCCGAGCAAGAACGTCCACCTCGCGTTCCCGGTGGCGACGGACGCCGACGTCGCCGGATTCCACCGCGCCACGACGGCCGCCGGGTATCGGGACAACGGCGCGCCGGGCGAGCGGCTCGAGTACCACCCGGGCTACGTCGGCGCCTTCGTGCTCGATCCCGAGGGGAACAACGTCGAGGCGGTGAACCACAACCGGTGAGACCGAGGAGCGCGAACGAGTGGCGCGACTTCTGGCGCGACGGGCGTGAGTTGGAGCTGCGCGCGCAGCTCGAGGAGCACGCGCCGCACTCGGTGCGGATCGCCACGCTGCTCGGCAGCAACGCGCCGGAGCGCGCGCTCGTGGCCGAGCTCGGGCGAATCCGCGAGCACCAGCTCAACGCCGCGCCCGACCCCGACCGCGATGCGGAGATCGCCGCCCGCGTCTACGCGTGGTTCGAGAGCGCCTCGCTCGCCCGCTCGAACGCCTCGCGGATGTCGGCTTCCAGCAGCTCGATCAGCGATGTGTTGCGCAGCGTCGACCAGACGAACTCGCGCGAGCCGCAGCGCCGCACGTAGGCGTCCTGAAGGATGTCCCCGAGGTGCCGGCCGCGCCGATGCTCGCGCCGGATGTAGGAGAGGAGCCGCTCCTCGCGGAACGGCTTCCGCCCGGAGAAGAAGTACGGCGTACGTGCGAGCAATCCGGGGTTGGCCATCGCATCACGATACACCCGGATGGGTCAGCGGGGAACGGGTCGCGCCCGTCTACGCTCGTCCCGTGAGCGACACGTTCACCGTCACCGCCCGGAACGGGGCGGCGCGCGCCGGCGTACTCCGCACGGCGCACGGCGAGGTGCGGACGCCGGCATTCATGCCGGTCGGGACGAAGGCGACGGTGAAGTCCGTGGATCCGGACGAGCTGCACGCGGTCGGCGCCGAGATCGTGCTCGGTAACGCGTACCACCTCCACTTCCGGCCGGGGGAGGAGCTGGTTGCCGAGCTCGGGGGTCTCCACGCCTTCATGGGCTGGGACGGGGCGATCCTCACCGATTCCGGCGGCTTCCAGGTCTTCTCGCTACGGGACACGGTGCTCGCGGCGGACGACGACGGCGTCACGTTCCGGTCGGTGTACGACGGCAGTCCCGAGCGCTTCACTCCGGAGCTCTCGGCGCGCGTGCAGGAGCTACTCGGTTCCGACGTCGCGATGTGCCTCGACATCTGCCCTCCGGCCGGCGTTTCGCGCGCCGAGCTGGAGGAGGCGGTGCGCCGGACGACGACGTGGGCGGAGCGCCAGCGCGACCTGCCGCGGGCGCGGGGGCAGCTTCGCTTCGCGATCACGCAGGGAGGTCTCGACGGCGAGCTGAGGCGCCGCTCGTCGGAGGAGCTGGTGGCCCTCGACTTCGACGGCTACGCGATCGGCGGGCTCAGCGTGGGGGAGCACCGCGAACCGATGTTCGACGCCACGACCGACGCCGCTGCGCTCCTGCCCGAGGAGAGGCCGCGCTACTTCATGGGGATCGGCGACCCCGAGGGCGTGCTCGAGGTGATCGCGCGCGGCGTCGACATGTTCGACTGCGTCCTCCCGACCCGCACAGCGCGCACCGGCAGCGCCCTCACGAGCGAGGGCCGCCTCAACCTCCGCAACGCCCGCTTCGCGCGCGACGAGCGCCCGCTGGAGGAGGGCTGCGTGTGCCCTGCCTGCTCGCGCTTCGGCCGGGCCTATATCCGCCACCTCGTCAACCAGCAGGAAATCCTCGGGCTGCGGCTGCTCAGCCTGCATAATTTGCGCTTCCTGCTCGATCTCGTCGCCGCGGCGCGACAGGCCATCGAGCGCGGCGAGTTCCTCACCTGGAAGAACGAGGCGCTCTCACGAGCAAAGGGAGTCGACGAGTGATCATCGCAGCGAGCGGCGGGCCGGGAATCATCTTCATCATCATCATCGCGTTCCTGCTCCTCTACCTGATCGTGGTCCGGCCCCAGAAGAGGCGTCAGACCCAGCAGCAGCAGATGATCAACGAGCTGCGCATCGGCGACGAGGTGCTCACCGCGGGGGGCATCTACGGCACGGTCTCGCAGCTCGAGGAGGACCTCGTGACCGTCGAGATCGCACCCGAGACCGAGGTGCGGGTCGCCCGGCGCGCGATCGCGGGCGTGACGCGCGACCCGGACGACGAGGACGTCGACGAGACCGAGGAGCCCGAGGCGCCTGAGGTGGACGACCAAGGCGTCGGCGGCGACACATCGAATGAGGAGATCCGCGGCTAACCTGTGCCGCGGTCTTGAAGGATCCTTCGTGAGAGAACGGCGCAATTACCTCCTCTTGATGGCCGCGATCGGTGTGGCGGTCATCGGCGCGCTGCTTCTGGCCATGCCGAGCTCGCCCGTCCAGAAGAAGCCGACGCTCGGGCTCGACCTCCAGGGCGGTCTCGAGGTCGTCCTGCGCGCGATCCCGAACAAGGGCCAGCAGATCGACGCCGCGCAGATGCAGACGGCGCAGGAGATCATGACCCAGCGCGTCAACAAGCTCGGCCTGTCCTCGCCGAACGTCGCCGTCCAGGGCGGGAACGAGATCGTGATCCAGCTCGCCGGGGTCCACGACCCGGCCAAGGCCGCGAAGATCATCGGCACGACCGGCCAGCTCCAGATGTACGACTTCGAGCCGAACCTCGTGGCGCCGACCGTGGTCGGGAACCAGCAGCCGGCACCGCTGCCGTCGCTCTACAGCCTCCTCGCGGGGCTGAAGAAGGAGGCGGCCAAGGGCACGCCGCAGGGCTACTTCCTCTTCAAGACCGTCAAGAAGAAGGTCACCGAGAAGGTCAAGGGCAAGAAGGTCGCGAAGACGAAGATCTGGCACCAGCTCGTGCAAGGGGAGCCGCCCTGGGGCGCCCCGAACCTGAAGCAGCTGCTCCTGCCCTACAAGAACGGGAAGCAGCCTCCGAACACCGTGGTGCTGAAGCTGCCCGCCAACCGCGAGGCGGTCTGGTGCAAGGGCGCGCTGAACTGTCCGGGCGCCGGCCAGAACGGAAAGTCCTCGAACGACAAGTACTGGTACCTCTTCAAGTACTTCCCGGCGACTGCCCAGCATCCGGACGGCCCACCCGAGCTGACGGGACACGATCTCGTCGAGTCGGGCATCGGCAGCGACGTCGACCCGAACACCGGCCAGAACATCGTGACGCTGCAGTTCACGAGTCACGGTTCCAAGCAGTTCCAGAAGATCACCGAGGCGGAGTACAACCGCGGGCGCGTCAATGCGGGCCAGTCCGGTCACCTGGACGCCCACGGCGACCCGAACACGATCAGCCAGTACGCGGGCCACAACGCGATCATCCTCGACGGCCGGCTGAGGTCGACGCCGTACATCGACTACACCGACCCGACGCTCTCCCAGGGCATCGTCGGCAACGCACAGATCTCGGAGCCGAACGCGAAGTCGGCGAAGAACACCGCACTCGTCCTCCAGAGCGGCTCGCTGCCCTACACGTTCGAGAAGCTCTCGCAGACCACCGTCTCGGCGACGCTCGGCAAGAGCTCGCTCCACCAGGCGATCCTCGCCGCGGCGGCGGGCCTGATCATCGTCGCGATCTTCCTGCTCATCCTGTACCGCTTCCTCGGCCTCGTCGCGGTCTTCGGCCTCGCGATCTACGCCCTCCTCTACTACGCGGCCATTCTCATCTTCGACGTGACGCTCACGCTGCCGGGCTTCGCCGGCCTGATCCTCACCATCGGTGTCGCGGCCGACGCGAACGTCGTCGTGTTCGAACGCATCAAGGAAGAGGTGAGGGCCGGACGATCGGTGCGAGCCGCCGTCGCGGCGGGTTACGGCAAGGGCTTCCACACGATCCTCGACGCCAACGTCGTGACCGTGATCACGGCGATGGTCATCTTCCTGATCGCGGTCGCCGACGTGAAGGGCTTCGCCCTGATGCTGCTGATCGGCACCGTGATCTCGCTGCTGACCGCGGTCGCGGCGACGCGCGCCATGCTCGGCCTGCTCAGCGGCTTCCGCTGGTTCGACAGCCCGCGCTTGATGGGCGCCGAGGGTCAGCAGACGGCGAAGTGGCTCCAGATCGACTTCATGGGCCGCCGCAAGCTCTGGTTCGGGATCTCGGCGGCCATCATCGCCGCCGGCGTGATCTCGCTCGCCGTCCAGGGCCTCAACCTCGGGATCGACTTCGAGGGCGGGACTCAGGTCACCTTCAAGACGTCCCAGCCGTACACCCAGGGGCAGGTACAGAGGTTCATGGCGGACCACGGTCAGCCCGACGCGGTCGTCCAGGGGCAGGGCAGGGCGGTCGACGACGAGTTCAAAGAGTGGCAGGTCCGGACGCAGGCGCTCGGGGCGGGCGAGGCGGCGACCCTGAACCAGGCTCTGCGCAGCGACCTCGGCGCCTCAGGGGGCGGGGCGAAGAACGTCTCGGGGACGTTTGGACACCAGATCGCGGTCGACGCGATCTACGGGATCATCGTCTCGCTGCTCCTGATCTCGATCTATATCGCGATCAGGTTCGACTTCAAGTTCGCGATCCCCGTGATCCTCGCGATGCTGCACGACATCGCGATCACGGTCGGGGTCTATTCGCTCGTCGGCAAGGAGGTCACCGTCGACACGGTGGCCGCTGTCCTGACCGTGCTCGGTTACTCGATCTACGACACGATCATCATCTTCGACCGCATCCGGGAGAACATCCCGCTCATGCGGCGGTCGCCGTTCGCCACCATCGCCAACGTCTCGCTGTGGGAGACGATCAGGCGCTCGCTGGCCACGACGTTCATCACGCTGCTGCCGATCATCTGCCTCCTCATCCTCGGCGGCCAGACGCTCAAGGACTTCGCCTTCGCGCTCATGGTCGGCGTCATCTCGGGCGCCTACTCCTCGATCTTCATCGCGGCGCCGCTGCTGACCACCGGGAAGGAGCGCGAGCCGGAGTACGCGCGGCGAAAGCACGTCGCCGGCGAGGCCGGCGAGGGCCCGGACGGTGGGATGCCGGCCAGGCGCAGGCCCTGGCAGCCCAAGGGCGGCCCGGCTCTCGACTCCGGCACGCTCGCGCTGGAGGAGTCGGAGGCCGCGCTCGCAGCGGAGCCGACCCCGAGCCTGATCGACGCCGTGACCTCGCCCGAGCCCGCCACGGCGAGCGCGCGCCGCGAGAAGCGGCGGCAACGGCGGCGCTCGAGGCCCCATGGCCGCGCGCGGTAGCAGCCGGCTGCTCCTCGACACGCTCGAGGAGCTGCTCGCCGAGCTGCCGGGCCGTGTCCGCGGCAGCCGCGAGCGCTTCTCGGAGAGCGCGCTCTCGGCGGTGCGTGGGATCGCCGACGAGCTGAACCTCGTGACGCGCGACGAGCTCGACGAGCTCGAGCTCAGGGTCGCGCAGCTCGAGCACCGGCTGAGGCTGCTCGAGCAGCCGGACGCTTCGCGTCCGTTTGCTGAGTAACGGAATCCCGCCGCCGGGAGAGCGCGGTCTCCCGGCGACTCCGTGCCGCCCTCGCGCCGGCCTCCGCCGCGCGCAGCCGTGGGGCTTGCGTGGTTCGAGCGTTTCGTACCTAGCCGCACGGAACAGGCGTCTGAACTCCGCGGCCAATGTGCACTCGCATGGACGGGAGGTCGCGCTCTCCCGTTTGCGGAGTTCCTCAGCCCGTGTCTAGCGTCTGAAGCGATTGACGGTCGCGGCGAGGAACGTCTCGGCGTCGTAGACGATGAACGCGCAGAGCGCCGCAAGCGGCAGCTCGGCAAGCGCGGCTTCGGCGACGGCTTCCCACATCTCGCCGCCGCTCTGGGAGGTGACGACGTCGAACCACGCGTCGCAGACGAGCATCGTGCCGGTTACGGCAGCGAGCGCAACGAGCCACTGCGAGCCCCGGAACGCCGCCCAGGCGGTAGCGGCGAACGACGCGGCGAGGGCGAGGTCGAAGCCGACCCAGGCCAGGTCGTAGTGGAACGTGACGTGCCGGGAGGGAAGCGCGAAGGTCAGGTACAGCGTCCACGGCACCAGGCCGGCGGCGACGAGAGCGAGCAGTACGGTCACCCAGCGCGCGGGCCTCTCGACCAGAGGCTCTTCGAATTCCCTCATGGGCAGGTTGTACCCTCGGCGCGTGATTTTCCGCCTGCCGAGCGCGGAGAGGCTCCTCGCCTGGGGTGCCGCGCTCGTGGGCGTGATCGGGATCGTGTCGGCGCTGACACCGGAGACGGCGAGCCGCGTCGAGATCGTCCAGGGCATCCTCCCGCCGGGGTGGCCGGAAGCAGCCCGGGTGCTCACCATCGCCTTCGGTCTCGGCCTGATCTGGCTGGCTCACTCGCTGGCGCGCCGCCGCCGCCGGGCCTGGCAGCTTGCGGTTGCGGTCGTCGTGGCCTCCGCAGCCGCGCATCTGGCGAAGGGGCTCGACTTTGAGGAGGCGACCGTCTCGCTTCTGCTGTTCCTCGCGCTCCTCCGTCGTCGCCGCAGCTTCGACGTGCCGGGAGATCCGGCGAGCGTGCGGCCTCTGCTCGGTCTGGGCGCGGCCCTCGCGGCCGTCGCGACCGTGGTGGGCGGTGCGGAGCTGCGCGGCATCGAGCTGTCGCACCGCACGGGAGACGGGCTCCTCGGCCTGGCCGTCGTCTTCGGTTGTCTCACCCTGTACTTCTGGCTGCGGCCGTTCGGACATGCCGTCGCGCAAACGGTGGGAGAACGACGGCTGGCGCGGACGCTGGTGGACACTTATGGGAGCGACAGCCTCGCCTTCTTCGCCCTGCGCCGCGACAAGAGCTACCTCTTCTCGCCGTCACGCCGCGCCTTCCTGGCCTATCGCGTGGTCGCGGGAACCGCGCTCGTGAGCGGCGATCCCGTCGGCGACGACGCGGAGATCGACGACCTCTTCGCGGAGCTCCGGCGGCTCGTTCGTGCGCACGGCTGGCGGTTCGCGGTCGTCGGCGCGTCCGAGGACCACCTCGACCGCTACCGCGCGCTCGGCCTCAAGCCCGTCGCGATCGGCGAGGAGGCGGTGCTCAGCCCGCACGAGTTCTCGCTCGAGGGACGGGCGATTCGCAAGGTGCGCCAGTCGGTTTCCCGGCTGCGGAAGGCCGGCTACGCGTTCCGCGTGGTGGCTGCGGACGAGGTCGCGCCTGCCCTCGAGGCCGAGCTGGAGGACGTGTCCTCCTCGTGGCGGCGCGGCGAGCCGGAGCGCGGCTTCTCGATGGCGATCGACGACCTTCACATCCCGGGCACCGTGCTCGTCCTTGCAGAGGATGTGGGGGGTCGCGTGGGCGGATTCCTCCATCTCGCTCCGTTCCCGGCCGGTGGCGGCTGGTCGCTCAGTGCAATGCGGCGGCGACCGGACGCGCCGAACGGCCTGATCGAGTTCCTCGTCGTCGAGACGCTCGCCTGGGCGCGGGATGCAGGTGCGAGCGAGCTGTCGCTCAACTTCTGCGCGCTGACGGATTTTCTCTCGCCGGACCGGGTTACGACACCGGTCAGGCGGGTCGTGCGACGCGGGCTTCTGCTCGCCGACAACGTCTTCCAGCTGGAGCGCCTCTACTCGTTCAACCGGAAATTCTTCCCGGAATGGCGGCGCCGCTACCTCTGCGTCGAGCGGCTCACCGACCTGCCCGCGGTCGGGCTTGCGTACCTCCATGCCGAGTCGCTGCTCGTCCCGCCCGGTCCGTGGACCCGCAGGCGAGACTCCCGCCGCCTCCTGGCCACTGGCAGGCGCGCCGCGTAGCCTTTCCGACGTGAGCACGACGAGGAGCATCGGGCGCCTGTCGGAAATCGCGCAGGTGATGGTGCGCCACGGCTTCGGCTACTTCTTCGAGGCGCACAAGCTGAGCGACCTCCTGCCGGGCCGCTCCGCGGAGGAGCGCCTCGCCGACATGGCAGCCGAGGGCGGCGCCGCGTCGTCCGCCCGCGGTCAGCACCTCCGGGACGTGCTCGACGAGCTCGGCCCGACGTTCGTGAAGTTCGGGCAGCTCCTCTCGACCAGGCCGGACGTCGTGCCGCCCGACATCGTGGTCGAGCTGCGGGGTCTGCAGGACGACGTGCGGCCGTTCCCGTTCGAGCAGGCCGAGCGCGTGATCGAGGAGGAGCTCGGCAACACGCTCGAGCGGCTGTTCCTCGACTTCGAGCCTGCGCCCGTCGCGGCCGCCTCGATCGGCCAGGTGCACCGCGCGACCCTGCCGAACGGGCGCCGGGTCGCGGTCAAGGTGCAGCGGCCGGGCGCGCCGCAGAAGATCGAAGCGGACCTCGGCCTCCTCTACCAGGCGGCGCGGCTCGCGCGCGAGCGGATCCGGGCGCTCGACTTCGTCGACACCCGCCAGCTCGTGGACGAGTTCGCGCGCTCGATCCGGAAGGAGCTCGACTACCGGCAGGAGGCGCGCAACGCCGAGAACTTCCACCGCCACTTCGCGGGCCACCCGCACGTCCGCGTTCCGAAGGTCTACTGGCAGTACACGCGGCCGCGCGTCCTGACCCTCGAATGGATCGACGGGATCCAGCTCGCCGACCTCGACCTCGTCACGACGACGCTCGAGGAGCGGCGCGAGATTGCCTACCGGATCACCGAGGCGTGGATGACGATGATCTTCCGCCACGGCTTCTTCCACGGCGATCCGCACCCCGCGAACATCCTCCTGCCAACGCAGGCGGGCGCGATCGGGCTCGTCGACTTCGGCGCCGTCGGGACGCTCACCGACGACGACATGTCGAAGCTGACCGGCCTCTTCATCGACGCCGCGAACGAGAACATCGATCAGCTCCCGAAGCGGCTGGCCGACCTCGGCGTGCGCTACCCGAAGGAGCGAGAGGGAGAGTTCCTCTCCGAGATTCGCGAGCTGTACTACCGCTACTACGGCGCGAGCCTGAGCGAGGTCGACCCGATCCAGGTCATCCGCGAAGGCTTCCAGCTCATCTACTCGCTGAACCTGCACCTGCCGGCGCGCTTCCTCCTGCTCGACCGCACGATCGCGACTCTCGGCTCGGTCGGGGCGGAGCTCTATCCGGATTTCAACGTTTTCGAGGTCGCGCGGCCATACGCGCGAGACCTGATGCTCGAGCGCTTCGCCCCGCACCGGGTAGCGCGCCGCGCGCGGCGGGAGGCGATCCGCTACGCGCAGGTGCTGGCCGAGGCGCCGCACCAGTTCCACGACTTCATGGAGGAGATCCGGGACGGCCAGATCGAGGTCGGCTTCGTGCACAAGGGCCTGGACGAGTTCATGGGCAAGCTCGACGTCGCCTTCAACCGGCTCGTGGTTGCGCTCATCGTGGTGGGCGGGCTGATCGGCTCGAGCATGATCGGGATCTTCGCCACGCACGGGCCGCAGGTCCTCGGGGTGAACGTCATCTCCGTCCTCGGGTTCGCGCTCTCGGCCGTGCTCGCGGTCTGGCTCCTCTGGGGCGTCGTCCGCTCGGGCCGTTTGTAGAGCGTTCGTCACGCTTTCGCATGAAAGGACATCTGGCGGAGCGTCGGGGCTGCGCCTAGCCTCGGTGCCATGACAGCGCTGCTCCTGGCCGAGCCCGAGCCCGCCGTCCGCGGCTTCCTCGAACGCCAGTTGCGCAACGACGGCTTCGACGTCGTCGCCTGTGAGCGGGCCGAGCAGCTGCCGCGCGCGGCGGATCCCGACGTCCTCGTGCTCGGAGACGCGGACGCGCTCGACCGCGGCGTCGTGCCGGACTGCCCGGTGATCGTGCTCGGCGGCTCCGATCCCGCGGCGCGCGTGCGGACGCTCGCCCGCGCGGACGACTGCCTGGCGCGTCCCTTCGTCTACGAGGAGCTGCTCGCGCGGATCCACGCGCTGCTGCGGCGCTGCCCACCGCGAGACGATCTCGCGGAGATCGGCCCGCTCGCCATCGACCGCGGGGCACGCCGGATCACGGTGCGCGGCCAGGAGGTCGAGTTCTCGGCGAAGGAGTTCGCGCTGCTCGTGAAGCTCGCGTCCGCTCCCGATCGCGTCTTCACGCGCGAGCAGTTGCTCCGCGACGTCTGGGGCTTCCGAACATACGTCCCCACGCGGACGCTCGAATCGCACGCCTCCCGCGTCCGGCGCAAGCTCACCGTGGCCGGGCTACCGGGCTGGATCGTCAACGTGTGGGGCGTCGGCTACAAGCTCCGCCACGTGCCGGCGGACCGGGAGTCCTAGTACCCGCCGTTGCTGCAGCCCGCCACCGCGAGCGCGAGCAGCACGAGGAGCGAGAGCCACACGAGTCGATGGGCTGTTCCTCCGAGCATGCCTTCTACTACGCGGCTTCCCCGCTGAGCAGATTGCCTAGAGGAGCGCCCCTTCCAACCGCAGCAGCCACTCCTTCCGGTCGAGGCCACCGCCGTAGCCCGTGAGGCTGCCGTTCGCTCCCACCACGCGGTGGCAGGGAAGGACGATCGGCAGCGGGTTCCGGTTCATCACGGTGCCGACGGCCCGTGCCGCACGAGGGGCGCCGACCTGGGCGGCAAGCGCGCCGTACGTGGTCGTGCGCCCGTACTCGACCCGGCTCAGCTCCACGAGCACGCGGCGGTGGAACTCCGGCGTCGCGCGGAGGTCGAGCTCGAGATCGAAGGCGTGCCGGCGGCCTTCGAAGTACTGATCGAGCTCGTTGCGCACCCGATCGAGCGCTTGCGGCGAGCGCAGGACGCGCGGCCCGAAGAGTCGGGCCAGCCGTTCGAGCTCCGCCTCGGGCTCCGGGTCGAAGCCGACGCGGCAGAGCCCACGGTCCGAGACGCCGACGAGCAGCCGGCCGACCGGAGTGTCGTCGACGACGTCGAAGGCGACGTCGAGCTCACCGGACGCGGCGGCGGCCGCGCGGAAGCGCTCGTCGAGCACGTTCGGGACTGCGTTCATTGCTGCTCCTTCTCCTTCCGCAGCCGCCGCACTCCCGCGGAGGCCGCCTGCCGAGCCGCCTGCTCGTTCGAGCCGAGGGCGGCGGCGATGGTGTCGTAGTCGAGGTCGTAGCCGTAGCGGAGGACGACCGCCGCGCGCTCCTTCGGCGGGAGGTCGTCGGTCAGCGGCGCGAGCTCCTCCACGGCCGGGCGCTCGTCCTCCCGCGCTGGCTCGAACGCGAGCTCCGCGGCGGGGCGTTCCCGCCGTGCTGCGTCGACGACCGTGTTCGCGGCGATCGTGAGCACCCACGCGCGCAGGTGCTCGCCGTGCTCGAGCCGACCGTAGGCGCGCAGCGCCCGCAGGAACGTCTCCTGGAACAGGTCGTCGGCCCGGTCGCGGCCGGCTCGCCGCTGCAGGAACGCGAGCACCTCGCCCCTGTGGCATTCGTAGAACCGCTCGAAAGGAGGGATGCCGCTCACCATCCAGTCAAACGTAACGGCGGTTCAAGATGTGAGGTGATGAAGCTCGCGGTCGTCGGACACGTCGAGTGGGTCGAGTTCGCGCGTGTCGACCATGCGCCGGCCCCGGGAGAGATCGTGCACGCGCACGAGACGTGGGAGGAGCCGGCCGGCGGGGGTGCCGTCGCTGCCGTGCAGCTCGCCAACCTGGACGGCTCGTGCCTCTTCTTCACCGCGCTTGCCGACGACGACCTCGGTCGCCGCTCGCGCGAGGAGCTCGAGGCGCTCGGCATCACCGTGCGCGCGGGGAGCGCGCCGGGAACGCAGCGCCGGGCCCTCACGCACGTCGACGAGGACGGGGAGCGGACGATCACCGTGCTCGGCGACAAGCTGCTGCCGTCCGGGGAGGACGGCTCTCTGCCCTGGGAGGAGCTTCATCGCTGCGACGCCGTCTACTTCGTCAGCGGTGACGTCGCGGCGCTGCGCGCGGCGCGCCACTCTCCCGTCCTCGTCGCCACGGCCCGCGAGCTCCCGACGCTGCGCCGGGCCTCGGTCCAGGTGGACGTGCTGGTGGGAAGCGGGGAGGATGCGGCGGAGCGGTTCGAGGCCGGAGAGCTCGAGCCCGAGCCGAGCATCGTGGTCACGACGGCCGGCGCGCTGGGGGGCTGGATCCGTCCCGGCGGGCCGTTCCGGGCGGCGTCGCTGCCCGGGCCCGTGTCCGACGCCTACGGCTGCGGCGACTGCTTCGCAGCCGGGCTCACGTACGGCCTCGCGCTGGGGAAGCCGGTGGACGAGGCGGTCTCGCTGGGCGCCCGGTGCGGTGCGGCGGTCCTGACCGGCCGCGGTGCCTACGGGCACCAACTCGCAGGCGCCGACGTGGACTCGGACTAGGAGCCGACACGAAACCGCGGTAGGGTCAGCTCATGAGCCAGCTTGCTGCGGGCGCCGCCGCCCGCGCGGCGCTGCCGACGCCGCATGATTCGAACCGAGTGGGACACGACTGGCTGGCGACGCTCGCCGAGGTGCCGCTCTTCGAAGGGCTCCCGAAGCGCCACCTGCGGCGGATCGCGAAGCTCGCCCGCATTCGCCGCTTCGCGCCGGGCTCGACCATCGTCCGCACCGGCGACCCCGGCCGGTCGTTCTACGTCCTGCTCGACGGCAAGGCGAAGGTGATCCGCGTCGACGGGCGCTCTCGTCGCCTCGGGGCCGGGGACTACTTCGGCGAGATGGCTCTGCTCGACGAGGCACCCCGCTCCGCCGCCGTCGTCGCCGACGGCGAGGTACTCGCGCTGACGATCGACCGCCCCGGTTTCACGAAGCTCGTGCGCGCGGAGCCGGCGCTCGCCCACGCGCTTCTGCGCACGCTCGCGGCGCGCCTGCGGGCCGCCGAGCGCACCGACGCCTAGGCGCCCGCCCATTTCCATAAGCCCGGGGGTTGGGACCTCGCGTGGTCCCACGAGGGGTTCTGCCCTGGACAAAGTGGGTCACAGTGGGATAAAGTGGGGCCAAGTGGAGAGATAGGGAGAGCGGCCCCATGCTCTTAGGCGAGTACGAGCACACGATCGACGACAAGAATCGGCTCACGCTACCGGCGAAATTCCGTCGGGCGTTCGAAGACGGCATCGTCGTCACCCGCGGCCTCGACGGCTGCCTCTGGGCCTGGACGCCCGAGGGCTGGGCGAACTACCGCGACACGACCCTCTCCGCTCTCCATCCGCTGAGCCAGGAAGGCCGGCGGATGCATCGCCTCTTCTTCTCCGGCGCCAGCGAGACGACGCCGGACAAGCAAGGGCGGGTGAGCATCCCGCCCGCGCTGCTCTCGCACGCAAAGCTCGGCCGCGACGTCGTCGTCGCCGGGGTCAACGACCGCCTCGAGATCTGGGACCGCGCAGCCTGGAAGCGCGAGCTCGCCGAGGTCGAAGGGAGTGCTGAGGATGTTGCCGAACGTCTTGCAGCCCAGGGAAGCTGA
>JAICLM010000075.1 GCA_025927435.1 Thermoleophilia bacterium
AGGGTGAAGGACGGGTTCTGGAGGATCGGTGCAGAGTTCCACGTGCTCTCCTCGATCTGCCAGTACGCGAGCCCGTTCGGCATAACGAACGTCATGACGGCCTCGTGCTGGTTCTTGAGCAGCTTGAAGCCGCGCACCGGCACCTGCGGCGGGCTCGTGGCGAGTGTGGCTCCCTGGGCGATCTTGTGCGGCACCATCAGCGGGAAATGCACCTCGTCGTAGACCTGGCGTAGCCGCGGCGCCGTCATGGCCGCGCCGGCGCTCACCTGCGGCGGCTGTTTCGGCTGCACCTTGGGGCGCGTGTGGATCACGAGCTTGCCGCCGAAGCTCGTTCCCACCGCGACGACGGTGAGCGGGTTGCCGGCCTGGCTCGAGATGCCGGAGATCGCCGTCGTCATCTGCTCGACGCGCGCATGCGGGCCGAAGAGCGGCCGCAGCTGCTGCGCGGCCTCCGGCCCGCTTGCCTGGGCCGGGTCGTAGTAGATGACGGTGTCTCCCTGCACCTTCGGTGCATTCGCCACGCCCGACGCGAGCGTCTTCGTCGCGTAGCCGCGCGTCGTGAGCTGGTACGTCGTGTTCGCGGCCTCCCCGGCCACGTTGCTCCCGTTCAGGACGAGGACGGAAATCTGCGACTTCGGCAGCTTCGGCTGCTGCTTCGTCTTCTTGTGGGTCCTCGGCTTGCCGCCGAACTGGTCACCGACCACCTTGAGCTCGCGGACGTCCGGGCTGCGGAAGCGCTCGACCGCCGCCGCGATCGAACTCGCGGGCGCCGTCTCCACATCGGCTCCGGCAGACGTCGTGAAGTAGTGGAAATCGTTGAGCGGGATCGCGTTGCGGAACATGTGGCCGGCCGGCAGGTTGTAGATGAGCCCGAGGTACTTCGTGAGCTCGCGGAGGTCGACCGGCTGGCCTCCCGCCTTCACCACCTTGATGTTGTCCTTCAGCACGCGGACGAGCTTCGGGACCTCGAGCGGCAGGCTCGTCAGCGAAAGGCTCGTCCTGAGGCGGCTCTTGAGCGCCTCGATGAAGAGCTGCTGCCTGCCGGTGCGGTAGATGTCGCTGTCCGTGTGCCGGTAGCGGACGTAGGAGAGCGCCTCCCCGCCGTCGAGCTTCTGGTAGCCCGGCTGAAGGTTGATGGTCGAGGTGCCCGTGTGAGGCGGGATGTAGTAGCGGCGGTCGACGTTCATGAACACGCCGTGCAGGTTGTTGACGAGCTGCTTGAAGGCGTGGAAGTCGAGCGTGATCATGTAGTTGATCGGGAGGTGCGTCAGATGCTCGACGGTGTTGAGCGTGGCGGCGGGACCGTTGTTGCCGCAGATCTGCCAGGCCGAGTTGATTCGATCCTGCGTGTAGACCGTGTCCCCGTGGCAGTAGATGCTCACGTAGAGGTCGCGCGGGAACGAGAGCAGCGACAGCGTGTTCGTCTTCGGATCGGCCCGCAGGAGCATCAGCGTGTCGGAGTTCGAGCCTGCGTAAGGGTTCGCCCCGCTCCCCTTGTCGGCGGCCCGGACGTCGTAGCCCGCGATGAGCGCGATCGCCGGTTGGTCGGGAGACGCGATGGGGGCAAGGTGTTGCTGCACGATCCGCGTCCCCGGACCCGACTTCGATATCTCGGCGAGGCTCTCGTGCGTGTACAGGTAGAGGCCGCCGGCGGCGCCGGTGCCGATCACGGCAGCAGCAAGTAGCAACCAGCCGAAGCCACGCAGAATGAGACCGGCCACCGATCGCTGCGGCGGGTCGGGCGGCCGGTACCGCACGACCGGCCCGAAGACCGGCACGGCGGAGTGGCCGTTGCCATTCAGCCCGACTGCCTGCCCGATTCCGCGCTTCAGCGTCGTCCGCATACGAGATCGGCGCCCACCCCGGCGCCGACCACCGAGGATAGCTCAGCTTCCGGAAGAGGCGGAAACAACCTTTACTTCTGGCTCGTCTTCGACAGGCTCGTAGGCGAGATTCGGGCGCAGCGAGCGTTCTGCCCCGGCGAGCGAGACGCCTTTTCGCGCGGCGTAGTCCTCGACCTGGTCGCGGGCGATCCGCCCCACGGAGAAGTACCGCGCCTCGGGATGCGCGAGGTAGATGCCGCTCACGCTCGCCGCCGGCGTCATCGCGTACGTCTCGGTGAGCGCGAGCCCGGCCTCCTCGGCGCCGAGCAGCGCGAAGAGCTTCGACTTCTCGCTGTGGTCCGGGCACGCGGGGTACCCGAACGCCGGGCGGATGCCGCGGAACCGCTCGGCGATCAGCTGCTCGGACGGGAGCTTCGGGCCCGTCTCGTACCAGGCGCGGCGCGCGACCTCGTGCACGTACTCGGCGAAGGCCTCGGCGAGGCGGTCGGCGAGCGCCTTGACCATGATCGCGTGGTAGTCGTCGTGCTCCGCGGTGAAGCGGGCGGCGAGCTCCTCGGCCCCGATGCCGGCGGTGACCGCGAACGCGCCGAGGTGGTCTCCGGCCGGCGCGACGTAATCCGCGAGCGAGCGGTTGGGGCGCGAGTCGCCGTAGTCGGACTGCTGGCGGAGGAAGCAGAAGCGCATGCCGTCGGCGAGGACGACGTCGTCCCCGTCCGCGCGCGCCGGCCAGAAGCCGTAGACGCCCCGCGCTTGTAACAACTCGTCACTTACGATCTCGTCGAGCAGGCGCTGAGCGTCGTCGAACAGGTCGCGCGCGACCGGCTGCTCGAGGATCGCCGGGAACTTTCCCTTCAGCTCCCAGGCGTGGAAGAAGAACTGCCAGTCGACGTACTCGCGCAGCGTCGCCAGGTCGGGCTCGACCAGACGGCGGCCCGTGAACTCCGGCACGGACAGGTCGTCGAAGGACACGCGCTGCCGGTTCTCACGTGCCCGCGCGAGCGGCAGCAGCGGCTTGCGCTCCTTCTCGGCGTGGAGGTCGCGCAGCCGGTTCTGGTCGGCCCGGTTCTCGACGTCGAGCCGCGCGCGGCGCTCCGCGTCGAGCAGGTCGGAGACGACCCGCACGACGCGGGAGGCATCGAGGACGTGCACGACCGGCTGCGAGTACGCCGGCGCGATCCGCACCGCGGTGTGCTGGCGTGACGTGGTGGCGCCGCCGATCAGCAGCGGCAGGTCCATGCCGCGCCGCTCCATCTCCCGCGCGACGTCGACCATCTGGTCGAGCGACGGCGTGATCAGCCCGGAGAGCCCGACCACGTCCGCCTCCTCCTCGACCGCGACGTCGAGGATCCGCTCGGCCGGCACCATCACGCCGAGGTCGACGACGTCGTAGTCGTTGCAGCCGAGGACGACACCGACGATGTTCTTGCCGATGTCGTGGACGTCGCCCTTCACGGTCGCGAGCACCGCCTTGCCGCGGGCGCGCGGAGCTCCGCCGCCGGCGGCCTGCTCGGCCTCCATGTACGGCTCGAGATAGGCGACCGCTCGCTTCATGGCGCGCGCGCTCTTCACGACCTGCGGCAGGAACATCTTCCCGGCTCCGAAGAGATCGCCCACCACCTGCATCCCGGACATGAGCGGCCCCTCGATCACGTCGAGGGGACGATCGGCGCGCTGCCGCGCCTCCTCCGTGTCCTCCTCGATGAAGTCGACGATGCCGTGCACGAGCGCATGCTCGAGCCGCTTCTCGACGGGGGCCTCGCGCCATGAGAGGTCGACCTCGCGTTTCGTCGCCTCGCCGCGCACACGGCTCGCGTACTCGACGAGCCGCTCGGTCGCGTCGGGCCGCCGGTCGAAGATGACGTCCTCCACGCGCTCGAGCAGGTCCGGCTCGATGTCCTCGTACACGACGAGCTGGCCCGCGTTGACGATGCCCATGTCGAGGCCGGCGCGGATCGCGTGGAACAGGAAGGAGGAGTGCATGGCCTCGCGCACGGCGTCGTTGCCGCGGAAGGAGAAGCTGAGGTTCGAGATCCCGCCGCTCGTCCGCGCGCCCGGGCAGCGGTCCTTGATCAGCGGCAGTGCCTCGAGGAACGCTTTCGCGAAGCCGCGATGCTCCTCGATGCCGGTCGCGACGGCGAGGACGTTCGGGTCGAAGATCAGATCCTCCGGCGGGAAGCCCACCTGCTCGACGAGGAGCCGGTACGCGCGCTCGCAGATCGCGACCTTGCGCTCGGCCGTCTCGGCCTGGCCCTCCTCGTCGAACGCCATCACCACGACGCCGGCGCCGTAGCGGCGCACCGTGCGCGCCTGCTCCAGGAACGCCTCCTCCCCTTCCTTGAGCGAGAGTGAGTTGACGGCGCCCTTGCCCTGGACGCACCTGAGCCCGGCCTCGAGCACCGACCAGCGCGAGCTGTCGATCACGATCGGGATCCGCGCCACTTCGGGCTCCGTCGCGACGAGGTTGAGGAAGGTCGTCATCGCCCGCTCGCCGTCGAGCAGGTCGGCGTCCATGTTGACGTCGAGGAGGTTGGCCCCGCCGCGCACCTGCTCGAGCGCGACGTCGAGCGCCGCCTGGAAGTCGCCGCCCTCGATCAGGCGGCGGAAGCGCGCCGAGCCGGTGATGTTCGTCCGCTCGCCGATCATGGTGAAGCCGGCGGCGCTGGAAGCGCCGCGGTCTCCTGGCCGGGGGGGGGCGGGGGGGCCGGCGCGCGGTGCACCCCCCCACCGGGGGGAGTGGGGGGGCGGCCGGCGCGGGGGCCCCGGGGCGGGGCGCGGCGGGGTGCGCGGCCCCCGCTTCCAGCCGCCGAGCGGGAGTCGTCGCGGAGCTCCAGCGGCTCGAGCCCGCTGAAGCGGGTGGCGGCGCGGCGCTCCGGAACCACGCGCGGCGCGACACCGTCGACCGCCGCCACGATCTGCCGCACGTGCTCCGGCGTCGTGCCGCAGCAGCCGCCGACGATGTTGACGAGCCCGTCTCGCGCGAACTCGCCGAGAAAGCGGCTCGTGTCCTCCGGCAGCTCGTCGTGCTCGCCGAGCGCGTTCGGCAGGCCGGCGTTCGGATAGCAGGCGACCCACGTCGGGGCAATCTGCGCGAGGTCCTCGACGAAGGGCCGCATCTCGGCCGCTCCGAGGGAGCAGTTGACGCCGACGACGAGCGGCCTGGCGTGCTCGACCGAGATCCAGAACGCCTCCACGGTCTGCCCGGAGAGGTTGCGGCCGCTCTTGTCGACGGCCGTGAACGAGAGCCAGAGCGGCAGCTCCGGGGCCGCGTCCTGTGCGGCGACGATCGCGGCCTTGGCGTTGAGCGTGTCGAAGACGGTCTCGATCAGCAGCAGGTCGGAGCCGCCCTCGCGCAGCGCGCGGATCTGCTCGGCATACGCCTCCGCGACCTGGTCGAACGTGGCGGAGCGGTAGGCGGGATCGTCCACCCGCGGGGAGAGCGAGAGCGAGACGTTGAGCGGACCGACGGAGCCGGCCACGAGACCGCCGAACTCGTCGGCGACCTCGCGCGCGAGCCGCGCTCCCTCGAGTGACATCTCGGCCGCGACGTCCTCGAGCGCGTAGTCCGCCTGTCCGATCCGCGTCGCAGTGAAGGTGTTGGTCGTCGCGATGTCGGCGCCCGCCTCGAAGTACGAGCGGTGGATGTCGCGCACCATGTCCGGCCGCGTCAGGTTGAGCAGGTCGGGGTTGCCGGCGACGTCGCGCGGATGGTCGCGGAAGCGGTCGCCGCGATACTCCTCCTCCCCGCGCACGCGCTTCTGGATCAGCACGCCCCACGAGCCGTCGAGCACGCCGATGCGCTGCCTGAGGATCGATTCGAGCCGTTCCCGCGTGTCCTGCACCTGGTCTCCTTCTCAGAGTGCCCGGGAGCGGTGCTCTCGGGCGCTTTAGGCGTTTGTTGACCCGGTCGCCAAGCTGCCTGTCAAAGCTCTCCGGGTACTGGAAACGCTAGCAGTCGACTCGCTCGCCGGCCGTCGCGTGAGAGCCGGAGCGGACGTTAGGGTGCCGCTTCGTGATGGAGGTATACGACGGCGCGACCCTGCGCGCGACGCTCCTCGAGATCGCGAGCGACTTCTCCTTCACGTGGATCGCCGAGACCCGGCTCCTGTTCGACGCGCTCGAGCCGCGCCGCTTCGCCGAGCTGCGCCACAACCCGACCGCGCTGCTGTCCGAGCTGACGGACGACGACCTTGCGCGGGCCCTCACGCCGGACTACCTCGACCGCCTGGCACGTGTGCAGAGGCGGATCGCGCGCGACCGCGGCGAGGAAACGTGGTGGCGCGACCGCGGCGGCCCGTCCGATCTCCTCGTCGCGTACTTCTCCGCAGAGTTCGGGCTCGACGAGAGCCTTCCGATCTATTCCGGGGGGCTCGGCGTGCTCGCCGGCGACTATCTCAAAGCCGCGTCGGAGCTTGGGCTCCCGCTCGTCGGGATCGGCCTCTTCTATCGCCGCGGCTACTTCGAGCAACGCCTCGACGAGACCGACCGGCAGATCGAGCACTACCCGCTGACCGTGTCGAGCCGGCTGCCGCTCGAGCTCGTACCCATGGCGCCCGTCGTGGAACTGGCAGATGACGAAGGCAACCTCGTGCCCGTCCGGCTCGGGGTATGGCGCGTGCGGGTCGGGCGCACTTCCCTGTACCTGATCGACACGTGGGTGCAGGGGAACCCGGACTGGGCCCTCACCGACACCCTGTACGGCGGAGACCGGGCAAACCGGCTGCGGCAGGAGGTTCTGCTCGGCGTCGGCGGTGTCCGCGTGCTGCGCCGGCTCGGACTCGAGCCGACGGTCTTTCACCTCAACGAGGGCCACTCTGCCTTCCTCCAGCTCGAGCGGATGCGCGAGCTCGTCGAGGAGCAGGGCCTGTCGGCAGACGAGGCGATCGAGCGGCTGCGTGCCTCCACGGTCTTCACGACGCACACACCGGTGCCTGCGGGGAACGAGGTCTTCGATCCCGAGCTCGTGCGCGGCGCCCTCGGCGGGCTCGTCGAGCGGTGCGGCCTGGCGTGGGACGACTTCGTGGCGCTCGGCAAGGTCGACGGAAGCGAGAGCGGCTTCGGCCTCACGCCGTTCGCGCTCCGCACAGCGCGGTACGCGAACGGGGTCTCGGAGCTCCACGGCGCCGTGTCGCGCGAGATGTGGCACGGACTGTGGCCCGAGAAGCGGGTCGACCAGGTCCCGATCACGTCCGTCACGAACGGCGTCCACCAGCGGACGTGGATCTCGGGCGAGCTCGAGGTGCTGCTCGGCGACACGGATCCCGAGTTCGAGCGAGCCCGCGAGGTGCCGGCGGAGGACCTCTGGGCCGCCCACCGCCGCGGGAAGGAGCGTCTGCTCAGGTACGTGGCCACGACGCGCGGCACGCGCGAGCTCGACCCGGACGTCCTCACGATCGGCTTCGCCCGCCGCTTCGCGACCTACAAGCGCGCCGACCTCCTCTTCAGCCGGCCGGAGCGCCTCGCGCAGCTGCTCGCCGACTCCGAGCGCCCGATCCAGGTGCTCGTCGCGGGCAAGGCGCACCCTGCGGACGAGGCCGGGAAGGACCTGATCCAGCTCGTGGTGGAGTTCGCCCGCAAGCCGTCGGCCGCCGGACGCGTCGTCTTCCTGGAGGACTACGAGATGACGCTCGCGCGGCGACTCGTCCAGGGCGTCGACCTCTGGCTCAACACGCCGCGACGGCCGCACGAGGCCTCGGGCACGTCCGGCATGAAGGCCGCGCTGAACGGGGTGCTGAACTGCTCGATCCTCGACGGCTGGTGGGCCGAGGCGTACTCCCCGAGCTGTGGGTTCGCGATCGGCGGGCCCGAGGTCGAGGCGAGCGAAGCAGCGCAGGACGAGGCGGACGCGGCAGCGCTCTACGCCGTGCTCGAGGAGCAGGTACTCCCGGCGTTCTACGAGCGCGACGAGGCGGGAATCCCCCGGCGCTGGATCGCGCTCATGCGGGAGTCGATCGCCCAGCTCGGACCGCGTTTCGGGACGGCGCGGATGGCGGCGGAGTACGTCGAGCGGCTCTACCTGCCGGCGCACGAGGGCGCAACCCGGGCGCCCAGCCGCGTGGCCTAGCGAAAACGGAGGCGCGCCCGACCTCGAGGCGCGCCTCCCTTCCGCCCGCGCTTCAGGCCGCGGCAGCCGCCGTCCGCATGCGCACGCGAGAACCGAGCAGCACGAAGAGGCTCGTGCCGAGCGTCCAGATCGGCACTCCGAAGATCAGGCCGATCCACCCGATCGGGCCGATGATGAGCACGACCGCCACGAGGCCGCTGAACGCCGCCCACCAGCGCGGCAACGCGCGCGTCCGCCAGGCGATCACCGCGACCACGGCGAGCGGCAGCACCGCCGTGAGCTCCGCGGTGATGAAGAAGATGTCCACGGCGTGGTGGAACGTGGCCGCGGTGGCCGGCGTGATGTCGTTCTTGTCGAGCCCGCCAGCCACGTCGACCGCGGCCGTGAGCATTCCGGACACGGCTGCGATCGCCGCACCCGTGAGCGCGAGCACAGGTAGCGCGAGCCGCCGGCCGACGCCTGCGACGAAGACGACGAACCCGAGGCAGCCGATCATGAAGAGCCAGCCGCCGAGCAGGATCGAGTCCGTGTGCGCCTTGTACCAGGCAAGGATCTCGCTCCCCGACGCGTGCTCGCCCGGCTGGTGATGTGTGAGCAGGCCGAGACCGAGGATCCAGAGGGCGACGGTGAGGGGGCCGACGAGGGCCCAGCCGCGGTGGTCGGATGGGGTCATGCGGTGATGCTCCTTTCGACGTCGAGGGAGAGAGCGGAACGGACGAGCGAGATGGCTGCCCCGAGCCCCGCGAGCAGCAGCAGCCCGAGCACGAGTCCCGCGAGGAACAGGTTGCGCCGCATCAGACGGCCGCCGTGGCTGCGGGCAGGGCCGGAGCCGCTGCGGGGACGTAGACGGGCTCGTAGCCGAGCACGCGGCCGAGCGGGCCGCCGAGCGCGAGACCGAGCCGCTGCACGATCGCCGGTGGGAACGGCAGGCGCACGGTGTCGAAGTGGGCCTGCGCGATGACCGCAAGGTGCAACGGGTTCGGCATGCCCTTCCGGTTGGTCCGGCCGTCGGCGGCGAGCGAGAACATCGTCTCGATCAGCGACTCGAACTGCAATGCGGGCCGGATCTCGCAGACGAAGTGAGCGACCTCGTCGCCCGCGTTCCAGAACTTGTGCGGCGTGCCCGCCGGCACGGTGAGGCGCTTGCCGGGGCCGCCGACGAGCTTCTCGCGGCCGACGCGGAACCCGACGGTGCCGCGGAGGACCTCGAAGCGCTCCTCCTGGCTCGGGTGCACGTGCGCCGCGGCGACGAAGCCGTTC
>JAICLM010000027.1 GCA_025927435.1 Thermoleophilia bacterium
GCCTGCCACGCGAGGATCGGCGGTCCGAGGACGTCGTGGAAGATCTCGTACCGGGTCGGCGCGCCCTGCATGCCGTTGACGCCGCGCACGATCCGCTCGCCGCTCAGCCGCTCGAGCAGCCGCCGGAGCTCGGCGTCCTCGACGGCGGCGTACTCGGCGAGGTCGGAGGGCTCGTGCGAGACTTTGCGCCCCGACGGCGTGACGAGCTGGCGCACGACCCGCGACGCCGCTTCCTGTTCGGCGAGCGGCAGCCGGTTGAGCGCTCCCTGGACGTGCTCGCGGACGACGGCGCGCGCGCCACCGATCGCACGGAAGGTCGCGAGCCGCAACTCGCGTGAGCCCGCTTCACGTTCGCGCGCCCACAGCCGCTCCAGCACGAGCTGGAGGTACGGAGCCTCGACGCCGGAATCGGTAGACGCCTCGTCGAGCACCGCCTCGACGAGCGCGTCCTCGGCCGTGAATTGTTCTCCGGCAAGCTCGCTGTAGCGGGCGAGCGGGCCGAGGATCGCGGCCTTCCCGGCCTCCCGGTCGAGCCGGTCGAGGCGCAGCAGGTTCGAGAACAGCTCTGGGATCCGGCCGACGAACTCGTCGAGCTCTGCCAGGGCATCGTCGCGCAGCGCGAGCAGGACGTTGACGCGCAGGCCCGGCCGGCGCAGGAGCTCCGGCAACGTCGCGCTCAGCGGCCCTTCGAGACCGTGATAGAGGATGTACTCCTCGAAGTTGTCGAGCAGCAGATGGAGCTCGCCGCTCTGCTGCGCGGCAGCGGCAACCGTGTCGACGAGCCCCGCCGTCGCGCCGAGCTCGCCGCATTCGGCGTGAACCGACGCAACCAGGCGAGCAGCGGGATCCGCCGTCCACGAGTCGTGCACGACCACCGGCGCGCCGCTCAGCTCGCGAAGCCGCCGAGCCACCCCGGCGCAAAGCAACGAGCTCTTGCCGACGCCGCTCGGGCCGTAGAGGACGGTGAGCCGGTTCGCGAGCACGTTCGCCGCAACGGCGGCGATCTCGCGCTCGCGGCCGAAGAAGAGGAGCGCGTCGAGCTCCGAGTCCTCGAACGACCCGAGTCCCTTGTACGGGCTCTCCGGCAGACCGCTCACAGCGCCTTCTCCAGCGCGCGCTCGAGCTCCGCGACGTACGCGGCCGGAGCCATGTCCACGACCTCGACGTCGCGCCGCCGCCAGAACTCCCGCTCGAGCGGCTGCGGCCCGGAGTGCACCGACCAGGAGCGATACGGCAGCGGCTCGTCGCCCCAGAAGCGGTCGAGGACGACGCGCAGCGTCCAGGTCGAGAGCGTGTAGCCGAGCAGCAGCAGGTGCGTGCGGCGCAGGCGCGCGGCAAGCGAGACCGGCAGCCGGCGCGCGACGTCGCCGTAGTGGATGAAGTCGTCCTCGGTCACGGCGAAGCTCTCCCAGGCGCGCTCGGCCGAGCGGTCGATCCGGCCCTGCAGGTGGAGGAGGACCGTGCGCTCGTCGAGCGCGAGCTCGTCGGTGTACGCGTTCGGCCGCTCGATCACGTTCGCCGCGCCGGTCGGCGCAATGTGGCAGAAGCTGCCGCGCATCTGGCCCGCGGCGAGATAGCAGACCGTCTCGTACGCCTCCTCGACCTCCTCGAGGGCCCGCTCGAGCGCGAGCTCGTAGCCGGTCGTGACGAGCAGCGGCTGCGCGGTCTCGCGCTCACGCAGCAGCGCCGGCAGCCGGGCAAGAAACCGGTGGACGGCCAACGGCTCGCCGTCTCCCTCCACCAGCGTGTGGAGCGTGTCGTAGAGCGGACCGGAACCGTTGAGGACGGCGACGGCCTGGCTGACGCGCGCGAGCTCGGGCGTGACCGTTTCGACGCCGAAGCGCCGCGCGAGCTCCGAGGCGAGCGGCTCCGAGTCGGAGCCGACGACGACGGTGACCTTGCCGGCGAGGAGCGCCGCGGCCACCTCCTCGAAGTGCTCGACCTCCGGGATCGCGCCACGGTCGACCGCAAACGTCTCCTGACGGAGGATCGAGGCGTGCACGCCGCGCAGAAGCGGGCTCGGCTCCAGGCCCAGCTCCTCCACCAGGAGCTCGCGGCCCGCGCGATAGGACTCGAGCGCCTGTGCCTGCCGGCCGGAGCGGTAGAGGGCGAGCATGAGCTGGGCGCGCAGCCGCTCGCGCAGCGGATGCGTTTGGACGAGCGCCTCGAGCTCGCTGACAACCTCCGCGTGCGCGCCGATCGCGAGCTTCGCCTCCGCCCGCTCCTCGACCAGCGTGAGCTGGAACTCCTCGAGCCGCGCGACTTCCTCGCGCGCGAACGTCTCGTAGCGGAACTCGGCCAGGGGCTCGCCGCGCCAGAGCGCCAGCGCGTCGTCGAGCAGCGCCGCGCGCCGTACCGGCTCGCTCGCCCTGGCGAAGTCCACCAGGCGCCGGACCCGGGCGAGATCCAGCTGCTCCGGCCCGAGCCGCACAAGGTAGCCGGGTGTGCGCGTCTCGATCACGTCCGGGCCGAGCGCCTTCCTCAGCTGCGCGACGAAGTTCTGGAGCGACGCCACGGCCGTCGCGGGCGGGTTCCCCTCCCACAACGCCTCGAGCAGCCGGTCGAGCGAGACGACGCGCCCCGCCTCGAGCAGGAGCATCGCGAGCAGCGCCCGTTGCTTCGGCCCACCGAGCGGGATCGGCTCGCCGTCTGCGCGGGCCTCGAGCGGGCCGAGAATGGCGAATTCGACCACTACGCGAAGGTTTTAGCACCCTCGCAGGAGGCCCTCCTAACGGCCGTTAGGCGGCCGTTAGAGCGCGGTTGGCACCGCCGCCGACGGTGGCGCCATGAACATCGCGCCCCGCCGCCTCCGCCCGGCCGCCAACCTCGCTTCGGGAGTCGCGGCCGTCGCCGCAGCCGCGCTCGTATTCGGTGTGGTGCTCGGGCCGGGCCACGCCGGCACATCCCCGTTACTCGCCGGCTTCCTGGCGCGCAGCTACGCGCCGGGCCAGATCGCCGTGCTCAATATCCGCGGCGGCGACACAAACCGCGCCACGCTCCAGATCTTCCAGGCCGGCGCCTCCGGCACGCCGGGCCCTGCGGCCGCGCCCGGCTGGGACAAGCCCACGTTCGGCAAGCCGGTGACGGCGCCGCTGGTCGTGCGCCGCCCGTCCGGTAGCCGCCGTTGGCTCGTCCACATCCGCGTCGGCTCGAGCTGGGCGAGCGGCGACTACGTCGCGCGCCTCACGTGGGGCGGGCACACCGACTACGCGCCGTTCGTCGTCCGGCCGAGACGGCTCGGAGAGTCGCCCGTCCTGGTGGTCGAGCCGACGAACACGTGGCACGCGTACGACGTCGTGGACGGCGATAGCTGGTACCTCGACCCGTCCGTCCACGTCATCGACCTGACCCATCCGTTCGCCAGCTCCAGGGTGAGCGGGACCCGCGTTCCCGCGGGGCTGCCGCAGCAGTTCTCGCGCTACGACCTCGGCTTCCTACGCTGGTACTGGCACAGCGGTTACCGCGCGGACTTCGTCTCCGACGACGACCTCGAGCACATCTCGAGCGCCCGGCAGCTGAGCCGCTACCGGCTGATCGTGTTCGCCGGCCACGAGGAGTACGTCACGTCCCACACCTTCGACGTGATCACCCGCTACCGCAACGCAGGCGGCAACCTCGCGTTCCTCTCGGCCAACAACTTCTTCTACCGGGTCAGGGTCTCGGGGAACACGATGACCGGCCGCCAGCGGTGGCGCGACCTCGGGCGGCCCGAGGCGGCGCTCGTCGGCGCGCAGTACGCCGGCTGGGACGAGGGCAAGTATCCCAACCGGCCGTACCGCATCGTCAACACCGCGGCCGCGCCGTGGCTGTTCAGGGGCACGGGCCTCCACAACGGCAGCCGCGTCGGCAACTACGGGATCGAGGTCGACGAGCCGAACGCCGCCTCGCCCCCGCACACGCACGTCCTGGCTCAGATCCCCAACGAGCTCGGGCCCGGCAAGCCGGCCGAGATGACGATCTACACCCGCGGCCGCTCGACGGTGTTCGACGCCGGCGCGATCAACTTCGGCGCCAGCGCCCACTGGCCGGCGCTGTCACGATTCTTCTCCAACCTCTGGAGCCATCTCAGCGGAGAGAGCAGCGATACCTAGGAGCATCGCGGCGGCCGGGCTGATCACAGCGGCCGCGGCTCTCGTCTCGTGCGGGAGCAGCCGGCCGCGGCCGGGGACGACGACGGTCGCGCCGCCACCCTCGGTCCCGGCCACCACGGCGACCACGCCGAAGCCGCCGACGACGACAGCCGTGCCGCCCTGGCCGACGTACGGCGCCGACAACGCCCGCCTCCGCGCGGTCACGGCGCCGGGGGTCCGCCCACCGTTCCGGCACGTCTGGACGTTCCACGGGCGGCACCTGCTCGAGTTCCCACCCGTGGTGGGCTACGGCAGCGTGTTCGAGGAGGCCTTCGACGGACGCCTGTACGCGATCGATTCGGCAACCGGCAAGGTCCGCTGGCGTTACACCTCCCACCGCTGCGGCTGGTCGTCGCCGGCGCTCGCCGACCACCTCCTCTTCGCCACCTTCATCGGCAACCACGAGTGCCACTCGACGCTCGCCGGCGGCGAGCTCATCGCCGTCTCTCCTGACACGGGACGCATCCGCTGGCGGCGCGCGATCGGGCCCTCCGAGTCGTCCCCGCTCGTCGCCGGCGGCACCCTCTACCTCGCCGACCAGAGCGGCTCCGTCTACGCCTTCGCCGCCCGCACCGGGCACCTGCGGTGGCGCTTCGCCACCGCTGCGCCGATCAAGGCCTCGCCCGCCCTCGCCTACGGGCGGATCTACATCGGCAACTACGCCGGGCAGATGCTCGCGCTCGACGCGGGCACCGGCCGGCTCGTGTGGCGCAGCTCGGGCCACGGCAACTTCTACTCCACGGCCTCCGTCCACGCCGGCCGCGTGTACGTCGGCTCGCTCGACGGCCGCGTCTATGCGTTCTCGGCGCGGGACGGAGACGAGCTCTGGAGCTTCGGGACGGGAAGCTACGTCTATGCATCACCCGCCGTCTGGCACGGCCTCGTTCTCGTCGGCTCGTACGACCACACCTTCTACGCACTCCGGGAGTCCACCGGCGCCGAGCGCTGGACGTTTCGCGCCGGCGCTGCGATCTCGGGCGCCGCCTCGGTAGTCGACGGCATCGTCTACTTGTCGAGCTTCGACCACCGAACCTACGCCCTCCGCGGCGCGAGCGGCCGCCTCCGCGAGCAGTGGCCGGACGGCGAGTACTCGCCCGCCGTCGCCGCCGACGGGCACCTGTACCTCGTCGGGCTCGGCCGGATCTACGCCCTCGTGCCCCGCGGCGGACGGGGCTAGAGCCGGACGGGGTGCGGGTCTGCTCGTTCTTGCCCAGCGCGTCCGAGCTCAGGCCGGCGCGGTGACGCGGTCGGCCACCGGAAGCTCGAAGGTGAACGCGGCTCCCTTGCCGGGGTCGGAATCGACCCAGATCCTGCCGTTCATCGAGCGGACGAGCTCGCGACAGATGTAGAGACCGAGACCGCTTCCCCCGATGCCGCGCCTGTGGTCCGGATCCAGCCGATAGAACTTCTCGAAGATCCGCTTCTGCTCGCCGAGCGGGATACCGAGGCCCTCATCGCGGACGGTGAAGCGCGCGTACTCGCCGTCGGCCTCGAAGCCGAGCACGATCCGACCACCCTGCGGCGAGTACTTGATCGCATTGTCGACGAGGTTGGCCAGTACCTGGCGCGTGCGCTCGGCATCGCCTTCGACCTTCGGCAGCACTGCCGGGATCGACACGTCGATCGTCGTCTCGTCGCCCACTCGGAGACGCGCCGCCGCGGCCGCGGTCCACACGAGCTCCTCCGGATCGAACGGCCTCGTGACGACGCGGAGAGCGCCGCTGTCGAGCTGACCCGCCAACAGGATCTCCTCGGTCAGGGCGGCGAGCCGCTTCGACTGGACGGCGATCATGTCGAGCAGGTCACGCCGGGTCTGCTCGTGCAGCTCGTCCTGCCGCTCGAGCAGCGTCATTGCGGCACCGTGCAGCGAGGCGAGCGGCGTGCGCAGCTCGTGCGAGATCGTGGCGACGAACTGGGCGCGAAGCTCCTCGAGCCGCCGGTCGCGAGTGACGTCGCGAAACGCGTACACGGTGCCGTCGCCCAGGCTGACGCCGACGATCGAGAGCCAGATCTCCCGCCCCTCGATCTCGAGTGGCACGGTCTCCGCGCTCCACGAATCGTCCGCGTCGCCTGGACGGCGGGCCACTGGGACCCGGGCGGCGATTTCCTGCCAGCCCGGGATCATCTCCTCCGCCGGCTCGTTGCAGATGGCGTCCGAGCGCAGACCGGTGATCGCCTCGGCAGCCGGGTTCCAGAGCCGGATCACGCCCTCGCGGTCGACGTGGAGCACACCGTCGCCCACGTGCGCGAGCACACGCTCCGCCCGCTCACGCTCCTGCTTCGAGACGCGCGTCCGCGCGATTGACGGCGAGACCGAATACGCGAGAGCGAGCAGCGCTGCAACCACCCCGAAGGCGAGCCCCATCGCGCGCCACCGAGCCGAGCCGGCGTTCGCGTCGATGTGCGAGCTGCGCTCCAGGGCGACGAGCTTGATCCCATGCGCGGCGGTGCCGAGATCCATCGCTACCGCCCGATAGTCGAGGCCTGCTGCGCGGATGTCCCTCGGCCCGGTACCGACCCGCCCGGACTCGATCGGCAGCGTGCGACTCACGCCTACGAGGCTGCCCCCACGCACGAGCGCAAGCTGCTGGTGGCCGCCCAGGTCGGCATTCCGGGTCAACCACTCGACGAAGCGACGGTCGAGGGGCAGGAAGACGACGACCCGGCCGGTCGTGTGCGCCCTGGCGAAGAAGTCGACGTTCACCGTGCGGACCGCGGCGGCCGCAGGAGGAGCATCGTGCTGACTGACCACCCGGCCGTCCGGATGGTCGCTGTCCACCACCATCTTCCAGACGAGGACATGACGGTGGTCGTGGAGGAGCCTGCGTTGCACCTGCCGGTCGTTCGCGAATCCTCCGGCCGCCGAGTCCACGTTCGAGAGGGCGTGCCCGTAGACGCGGCGCGCGGAGTTGAGGCTGTCTGCGAGCCGCGCGTCGGCGTTGTTTCGCTCGCGCTGCGCCGCATAGTTGCCGAGGCCCCACGCGGCTACAGCGAGCGGGGCCGCCAGCAGAAGGAGCGCGGCGGTCAGCCCGACCCTGCCGGGCCGGATGCTCAGCCTCCGCCTCTGTGGGACGGGGGCACCGGTGAGGGCTGCTTGCGGCTTCATTCCTGGGCGCCACCCCCACGGCCGCAACGAAGGGGCGATCCCGACCTGGGCCAAACGGTAGCGCGGAGGTTTGCTTCTGACTAGGCCTCTTGAAGATTCGCCGCTCTGCCGATAGGACCTCCGGAGTCCGATGAACCGCGTGCTGCGCAGCCTCACAATCCTCACCTGGATCCTGGTCGCAGCGCTCGCCGCCGCTCCGGCGTGGGGCAGCGCGATCATCGGCCGGAACGCCACGGGGGCCACGCTGTCGATCGACCATCGGGGCCACGCGCACGTGAGCTACCGCTCCGGCGGGACGGTCAGGGTGCTGGAGGCGTCGGGGGCGATCAACGCCCGCGCATCGAGTCGCGGCCGCTCACAGGTCAGGTTCCGCCTGCGCTACGGGTTACGCGGCAGAGGCGTCTGCCTCCCGTACGACGGGCCACCGCTCGCCTGGCTGCTCGAGGCCTGCAAGGCGCCGGACGGGAGCTACTGGGCGCTCCAGGCATGGACGCGGCTGAAGCCCAACTACGGCGGGACTACCGGAGCCCGGGAGCTCCACCTCTCCCACTGGCGTGGCCCGGTCGCCCAGCTCGTCATCAACCAGAACTGGGCTTACGGCAAGTACCGGCACTTCTTCGGCAGGCTCACCTACCGCGGGCGCGGCGTCTACGGCTTCAAGGCGACGCGGACGGGTGCCCCGCTCGACGGCTACGGCCGGAACATCTACGTCGACACCTTCGACTCTCGCTACGGGAAAGGCTGGCACCGCGAGAACAGCTTCCTCACCCATCATCGCGGCAAGACGCTCGGCGACTTCTGTTACGGCTTCTTCCCGCACTACGGCCATCCGGCCGGCCAGGGAACGAGGTACCGCGCGACCGCGGAGGGGCCCGGAGTCACGCCGGACGTGATGTGGGCGGCCGACGACATCGGCGCCTACGTCGCGAGCGTCCAGGACGAGATGCAGGCGCTGGAGCGGAGCTGGGGCGACCCGAAATGCCGCACCTGAGAACGCGCTAGAACCGCTCGTCGGTAGGAATCGGGTCGGAACCCGGTCTGAGGTTCGCGGTGCGAAGAAACCCTCGATCTGGGGACGCGCGACCCGGGCGCCGAACCGATACTCCGACTCAGAAGGGCCGCGCCCGGCGAATTTCGTCGGGATTCCCCCGGCCGAGGGATCCACGATCCCCGGAAGGGGCATGCCCGCGTGCCCTGCCGCGACGACTTTGAGCCTGGAACCTTCTTCCAGCGCAGTACTCAACCCAAAGGCGGCAATCACATGAAGCTTCTCACCAAGAAGAAGATCGCAGGTCTCGCCTCGTTGCTGGTTGCCGCTGTAGCGGCTATCGGCGCCTGGGCGTACTTCACGGCCAACGGCTCGGGTAGCGGTTCGGCGACCGTCGGCACCAGTTCGACCCTCGCGCTCCACGGATCGACGATCGGCACCCTGTATCCGGGCACAACCGTCTCGATCAGCTTCACGGTGGACAACCCCTCGAGCGGCACCCAGCGCCTCGGGACGATCTATCTCGCCGGCGTGAAGGCGTGCACGGGCTCCGGCTCGGCCTGGGATCCGTCGCTGAACAGCGGCGCGGGCGGCTGCTCGAACAGCGGTACCGAGCAGACGACCTGTGAATCGGTCGATCCCGGAAACGCGGCCGACGCCAACGCGAGCAACTTCTACATGGCAGACGTGGCCGAAAACCAGGATCTCGCCGGCAATGCGAGCGGCGTGAGCGCCGCCAACGGCGGAACCCTGAAGCTGAACAACCTGAGCTCCTCCCAGGACAGCTGCAAGAACGCCAACCTCTACCTGCAGCTGGCCACCCGCTAGCGGATCGACAGTCGCCGGAGGCGCGCCCACCCGGGCCGCGCCGCCGCGACTGGGAGCCCGATTGTCCAGCCGGCTTTTCATCCGCACTCTCGTGCGCCGCGCGAGGAGATGCTCGCCGCTTGCGGGCCTTCCGGTCGCGGCCATCCTCGGGGTCGCAGCGTCGACCGCGTTCTTCGCAGCGACGGGCTCGGGGAATGCGGCAGCGAGCGTAGGGACGCTCAGCGCACCGACGCCGAGCGCAACCGCAGGCGCGGGCACCGTCGCATTGAGCTGGTCCGCCGTCTCGCCGCCCGGCGGCAGCGGCACGGTGAGCTACTACGTGCAGCGGGACGGAGCGAACGCAGGCGGCAACTGCGCGACCCAGCCGTCTCCCTCGACGTCGACCAGCTGCACCGACTCGGGACTGTCGGCCGGTACGTACCACTACACGGTGACGGCCCTCTGGCGAAGCTGGTCGGCGACGAGCACCTCCACAGCCGTCACGTTGGCCTCGGGAGCGCTCCACCACTTCTCACTCGCGGCGGCGACGACGACACCGACCGCGGGCGCAGGCGACAACCTCACGATCACGGCCAAGGACTCCGTGGGCAACACGGTGACGGCCTACGGCGGCGACCAGACACTGACTTTCAGCGGTGCGAGCGCCGTCGGCGCCTACCAGCCGACCGTCACGTCCAAGACGGGCACCGCGGTGGCGTTCGGCACCGCCGAAACGATCGCCTTCACCACCGGCGTCGCAAGCGTGTCGGGCTCGAGCAACGGCGTGATGACCCTGTACAAGGCAGAGACAGCGACGGTGAGCGTCAGCGACGGTACTCACACAGGGAGCCTCGCGGTCACGGTCGGCGCCGCGGCCGCCGGCAGCATCACTGCCACCAGCGGCGCCGGCCAATCCGCAACCGTCAGCACCGCGTTCACGAACCCGCTCACCGCAACGGTCACCGACAGCTACGGGAATGCCAAGCCCGGCGCCTCGGTGACCTTCAGTGCACCGCCGAGTGGAGCAAGTGCGAGCTTCGCTTCCGGCGGGAACTGCACCGGCAACCCACAGACCTACCAGTGCGTCGCGACGACGAACGCCGGCGGCGTCGCCACTTCCTCCGCCTTCACCGCGAACGCCGCCCAGGGCAGCTACGACATCAGCGCCACGGCAGGCGGTGGATCGAACCCGTCCATCACCTACAGCGAGACCAACATCGGCCTGCTCCACATCAGCTCCCTCGCCACCGGCTCGACCAGCGGCGGAACCACGTGGACGGGCTCGGCCACCGTCACCGTCACCAGCTCCTCCGGCGCAGCCGTCAACGGCGTCGCCGTGACCGGCTCCTGGAGTCCGACCGGTGCGGCTTCGCCGAGCGGCTGCACGACCAACTCCTCCGGGCAGTGCACGATCTCGCCCGCCGCCGGCTCCTTCCCGAACGCGCAGCTCACCGAGACGTGGACGGTCTCCAGCCTGAGCCTGAGCGGCTACTCGTACGCCTCTGCAGCGAACGCCGAAAGCGCGGTCACCCTCTCCCGGGGGTGCGCCGCGACCACGGTCTGCGCGACGAACCTGACCAGCACGACCACGTTCACGGACACGACGACCGGGACGAGCTCGAGCACCGCCTCACTTGCGGGCACGAACACGCCGCCCTCGGACTCGACCGTCCTGATCCTGATCGCCCGTGACGGGTCGCAGAGCGGCGACACCGTCTCGAGCGTCACCGGGAGCGTGATCAGCAACGCCACACTCGTCACGTCGCTGACCAGCAACCTGTCCAGCACGGCCGGAGCGTTCACCAACCTGTGGGTGTACCGGGCGCAGGGGACCGGCGCGACAACCGGCCCGGCGGTCACCGTGAGCTTCGGCCAGAGCGACAACCGCGCCACGCTCGTCCAGGTGCTCGTCCTCGCCGGGGAGAACACGAAGACGCCGATCGCCCAGAGCAACAACACCAACAAGTGCACGACCGGCTGCACGACGACGGCAACCGTCAGTCTGCCGGGCGGACTCTCGACCGGCAGCAAGGAGATCGTCCTCACGGGCGAGGCCAAGAGCACGACCACGTCAATGTCCTCCGCCAGCTGGGCCACGAAGCTGTTCTGGGCAAACCTCTCCGGCACGCCCGGCTGCAACTACGGCAGCTTCTTCGGCACGAGCACCGCCAGCGGCACCGTCACCCTCGGCACCGCCAGCGTCTGGGGCGCCATAGCGCTCGAGGTCGCCAAATCCACCTAGCCTCGGCCGCGGCTGGCAGGGTTTCGCCGTGGGACTCACCTCCGGCAGCGGCCCGTTCGGCGCCCGGCCCGCGGGCCGCTTCAACTTCACGCCCGACCCGCCGACGGGCTCCGCTCTCTACTTCGACCCCGTGCCGTACAGGCTGCGAGGCTTCGTCGCCGGAGAAGCCGTCTTCGACACGGTCGACGCCAAGCTCCTGTACGAGACCGGGCACCTGCCTTTGTACTACATCCCCGAGGGAGACCTCCAACACGACCTGCTCGAGCAGAGCGACAGGCACACCCGGTGCCCGCACAAGGGGGAGGCCTCCTACCGCTCGATCCGGGTCGGAGACCGCTTGGAGCCGGACGCGGTCTGGACGTACCCGGAGCCGCTCGCGCCGGCGGCCTTCCTCGCCGGGCACGCGGCGTTCTACTGGGGGCAACTCGACGAGTGGTTCGTGGAGGACGAGCAGGTCTTCGGGCATCCGCGCGATCCCTATCACCGCATCGACACCTACGGCACGTCGCGCCCCGTGCGTGTCTCGGTCGACGGCGAGATGCTCGCCGAGAGCACGCGGGCAGTCGCGCTGTTCGAATCCGGTCTCCCTCCGCGCTTCTACTTGCCGGCCGAGGACGTGCGGATGGAGCTCCTCGAGCCGAGCGAGACGAAGACCCGCTGCGCGTACAAGGGCGTCGCGTCGTACTGGCACGTGCGCGCCGGCGAGACGTTGCACGACGACCTCGCCTGGACATACGAGGAGCCGGACGACGACGGCCGCGCGATCCGAGACCTGATCTGCTTTTTCAACGAGCGAGTGGATCTCGAGCTCGACGGCCGTCGGCAAGACCGGCCGGTCACGCAATGGTCGCACTGACGGACACCGGACCGAGAATTCCGTAGCATCCCGGCATCACCGGGGTTCGAGACCGGACTGAACTTCCACGAAGGGGGATCTCACGTGAAGAAGACATTCTTCGCTGCGCTTGCCGTCAGTGCGATCGCACTGATCGCGGGCGCGACCGCGGCCAGCTCCGCGCGGCCGTCGTCTTTGCACCACTACATGATCGGCTTCAGTCACTCACCGACCGCAGCCGACAAGGCGCTCGTCAAGAGCCACGGGGGCACAGTTCGGTTTACGTTCCCGTCGATCGACGTGCTCGCCGTCGACCTCGCGCCCGCCCAGGTGAACAGCGTCAAGCAGGCCGCGGGCGTCAACTACGTCGAGGACGATCCGGTACGGACGCCGCAGAGCCTCAACGACGTCCTACTGTCCTCGGAGCTCGCCCCGAGCCTCGACAACGGTCTCTACGGTCTCGAGACAACGCACGCGCAGGAGGCCCAGGATGAGGGCTTCACGGGCGCGGACGTCAAGGCATGCGTGGCCGACACCGGCCTCGACACGCGCCATTCGGACATCGCGCCGAACCTCGTCGACACCTATGACGTGTTCAACCATGACGAGGGTCTCCACGCGTCCGACGTCTTCGATCTGGGCGTGGCGACGACCGAGACGCATGCAACGCACGTCTCCGGAATCATCCTCGGAGCGATCAACGGCACCGGCATCCACGGCGTCGCGCCGGACGCCAAGCTGTACGAGGCGCGCGTACTCGGCACCCAGAAGGACGGCAGCGTCAGCGGCGAGACCAGCCAGGTCATGGAAGGCGTGCAGTGGCTCGCCGACCAGGGCTGCCAGGTGATCAACATGAGCCTCGGCGGCGGCGACAAGTCGCAGGCCGAGGAGGCGCTCTACAACAAGATCCGGAACAACGGGACACTGATCGTCGTCGCTTCCGGCAACGACTCGTCGAAGAAGGTCTCGTTCCCGGGCGCGTACCAGAGCGTCGTCACGGTCGGAGCCGTCGACCGGGACAACCACCTGGCGTCGTTCTCGAACACCGGCGCGCAGCTCGACCTCGTCGCTCCCGGCGTCGACAACCTCTCGTCCTTCCCGCACCTGCAGGGTCGCGACGCGGAGGTGACGATCGGAGGGAAGACGTACCTGGGCAACCCCGCGGAGTTCTCCGGAGCTACCGACGGCGTCACCGGCCAGTTCGTCGACTGCGGCCTCGGCGGGACCCCAGCCGACTGCGGCACGCCGCCGAGCGGCACGTGGGTCGCGGTCATCCAGCGCGGTAGCTTCAGCTTCGCGCAGAAGGCCGATAGCGCGATGCAGGCCGGCGCCTCGGGTGTCCTGCTGTACAACAACACGACCGTGCCCGTCACCCCGACGCTCGGCACGCCGGACGACAACGGCACGCCGTGGCTGCCGACGATCATCGTCTCGCAGGCCGACGGCCAGGAGATCGTCGCCGGGCTGTCGTCGTCGAACACGGGGACGCTCTACAACATCGCCACCGACTGGAACCTCGACAGCGGTACGTCGATGGCGACCCCGCACGTCTCCGGCGTCGCGGCTCTGATCCTCGGCAAGGACCCGAACCTCACGCCGGACCAGGTCGAGACGATCTTGGAGCGGACGGCGACCGACCTCGGCGTCCCGAACTACGACACGAAGTTCGGGTGGGGCCTCGTGAACGCACAGGCCGCTCTCGCGGCAACCCCCCGCCCGTAGATCCAGTTCGTCCAGTGCATCCGTTGGAGGGCCCCGCGAGGGGCCCTCCGACGTTTTCAGGCCAGGGGCTCGTAGCTGCCGGTCGTGAGGCGCGACTCGGCGATCTCCTGTCCGCTCGCATACGCGGCCGCGTGCGAGGTGACGGCCGCGAGAAACGCGCTCCGCGGTAGCGCGTACAGCAGC
>JAICLM010000058.1 GCA_025927435.1 Thermoleophilia bacterium
AAGTACCTCTCGGAGGTCGTCGAGAAGGCGCCGGGCGAGACTGCCGACATCGTCGGAATCCTGAAGTCGACGAACACGGACGTCGTCGTCAACTACCTCCCGGTCGGCTCCGAGGCCGCGACCAAGTGGTACACGGAGCAGATCCTCGAGGCGGGTTGCGCGATGGTGAACTGCATGCCGGTCTTCATCGCACGCGAGGAGTACTGGAACAAGCGTTTCCAGGATGCCGGTGTCCCGATCATCGGCGACGACATCAAGTCGCAGGTCGGCGCCACGATCACCCACCGCGTGCTCACCTCGCTCTTCCGCGAACGCGGCGTGCATCTCGACAAGACGATGCAGCTCAACGTCGGCGGCAACTCCGATTTCCTGAACATGCTCGAGCGTGAGCGGCTCGAGTCGAAGAAGATCTCGAAGACGAACGCGGTTACGTCGATGCTCGACTACGACCTCGGCGCCGGCAACGTCCACGTCGGCCCGTCCGACTACGTGCCGTGGCTGACCGATCGCAAGTGGGCGTACATCCGGATGGAGGGCTCGTCGTTCGGCGACGTGCCGCTCAACGTCGAGCTCAAGCTCGAGGTCTGGGACTCGCCAAACTCGGCGGGGATCGTCATCGATGCCGTCCGGCTGGCGAAGCTCGCGCTCAACAACAACGTCGCCGGCGCGCTCGTGGGCCCGAGCTCGTACCTGATGAAGTCGCCGCCGCAGCAGATCGTCGACGACGAGGCGTACGAGCTGACCGAAGAGTTCATCGAGCAGAACCGTCGCGTCAGGGTCGCCGAGGAGGCCTCGACGGAATGAGCATTCGCCGCCTCTTCTGGCTGGGGGCGGCGATTCTCTTCTCGGTCGCTGCGCTTGTTGCGATCGGAGCAGTGCTGAGCGCAGGCTTCGGCAGCACCCAGGAGCACATCGTCCTCACCTGCGTGATCGCGTTCGTCGCCGGGGGGACGGCGCTCGCGGGCCTGGCCTGCCTCGATCGCCGCGTTATCGAGCCCGTCGGCTGGGCCGCCGTCGCACTCGGGCTCGCGTCCTTCGTGGTGTACACCGCCGGCATCTGGCAGGACAGCACCGGCGACTCGTACTGGAAGGCTGCGGGCGTCCTCGGCGTCTGGACGCTTGCCGCGCTCGTCGTCACGACCTTGCGCCTGTTCGCCTCCTCGCCCCGGCTGCTGGGCACGGTCGTACCGGCGACGTGGTCGGCCGCCGTGCTCGGAGCAGCCGCGGGATCCGAGATGATCCTGAGTGAGGACAGCGACCCGTGGAAGCTCGTGGTCGTGCTCGTGATCCTGTCCGTGCTCGGGTACGCCCTGACGTACGTGCTCCAGCGCTTCTGGGCGGCCGCGGATACACCGACTACCGCCGAACGTCTGCTCGGCAGGCTCGGCGACGTCGAGGTGTTCGCGGTGCGCGGCGAAGGGCGGTCGGTGACGATCGGCTCGAGCCGCATGCGCCTGGCTTCGAGCGAGGGAATCATCCTGCGCGAACGGACTTGACCGTCGAGTTTCGGCCGGCGAGCTCGCTCTCGTTGGGCGAACGCGCGGAGCTCTTCACCGCCGCCTACGAGGGCTACCTGATGCCCATGCACATCGACGAGGCGGCGCTCGGCTGGATGCAGGAGAAGTTCGACTTCAACCTGGAGGCGTCCCGGATCGCCTACCGCAACGACGAGCCGATCGGGCTCGTGAATCTCGGTGTCCGCGATGCGGATGGGTGGATCGGCGGCGTCGGCGTCGTCGGCTCCGCACGCCGCGAGGGTGTCGGCGAAGCGCTCATGCGCGCCGCCCACGACGAGGCGCGATGGCGCGGCATCGAACGAGTGTGGCTCGAGGTGATCGTCGAGAACACGAGTGCCCTCGCCCTCTACGAGAAGCTCGGCTACACAGTCGTGCAGGACGTGGAGGTCTGGACGCTGCCCGGAGCGCAGGGCGACCACGGGGGACGCGAGGTGCCGGTGCCCGACGCGAAAGCCCAGCTGCCGGAGCAGCACGAGCCGTGGCAGCGCGCCGACGGCACCCTTGCCCACTACGACGACGTACGCGGGCTGGTCACGGACAGTGGCGCCACGCTCTTCTGCGTTCGTTCTAGCGTCCAACTGCAGCAATACAGCGGCGACCCCGAGCCCCTGATCCGGGCGCTCCGCACCTTCGGCGACGTCTATATCCTCAACCTGCCCGCAGAGGATCCGGCGGCGCAGGTCCTTCGTGAGCTCGGCGGCGCGGTCGCGGTCAGGCAGCACGAGATGCTGCTCGACCTCCAGGACTAGACTCGACCGAGTGCGGGTCGCGCTCGTCACGCCGTTCGCCTGGTCGCAGCCGCACGACGTGAACGAGCACGTGGCCGTCCTTGCGGGCGAGCTGCGGCGCCGCGGCCACTCCGTCACCGTGCTCGCTCCTTCCAACCGCGCGGCCGACCTCGCCGCCGGGCGGCGCGCGCTGCTGGGCTCCTTCGACGAGCCGCCGGAGCTGATCGCCATCGGCCCCGCCGTGCCGATCTCCCGGCGCAGCCGGATGGGAGTGCCGGTCGGCGTTCGCGCCAGCCTCTCGCTCGCGCTGGCGCGGGGGCAATTCGACGTCGTACACGGCTTCGAGCCGGGACTGCCGAGCCTCTCGTACCTCGCCCTCCGGGACTCGGCGGCGCTCACCGCTGCAACCTTCTTCTCGCCGGACCGGCTCGGCTACCCGCCCGGCCGCGCCCAGCGTGAGCGCCTGCTGGCCCGCGTCGACGCGCTCCTCGCTACGAGCCAGGAGGTCGCGGAGGCGGCAGCCGCGCGTTTCCCCGGCCGCTACGAGCTCGTCCCGCACGGAATCGACCCCGAGCTGTTCGCGCCTGCAGAGAAGAGGCGGCTCGTCGTGATGGAGTGGCGCCAGATCGAGCGCCCGCTGCTGCGCGCGCTCGTGCGCGAGCTCGCCCAGCAGGCCGGCTGGGAGCTCGTGCTCCTGCGTACGCGCATCCCGGCCTCTCGCCCGGCCGTCTCGCCGCGCCTGCGAGGGAGGATGCGCGTGCGGACCGCGCGCACCGGCGCCACCCGCGCCGAGCTGCTCCGGGCCGCATCGATCTTCGTCCCCGCCGCGGAAGGGCTGCGGCGCCTCGTCGCCGAGGCCCAGACCGCGGGTGTCGCTATCGCGGCGCCCCCGGGACGCGCCGAGCAGCCAGAACTCGCGGCGGCGGAGACCGCGCGGATGATCGAGGACGAGGGCTTCCGCGAGCGTCGCGCAGCGGAGAGCCTCGAGGCCGCGAAGACACAAACGGCCGAGGCGCTGGCCGACGGCGTCGAGGACGTCTACGAACGCCTCGCCTCGCGGCGCCGCAGCCACGCCGCGCGCCCACCGCTGGAGGCGCGCGAGTGGATCGTTGCCGACCTCCATTTACACACGAGCTGGTCGCACGACTGCTCGATCGGCGTCGACGAGCTGCTCGACCAAGCCGAGGCGAAGGGCCTCGGGGCGATCGCGGTCACCGACCACAACGTCTTCGGCGGCGCGCTCGAGGCGGTCGAGCGCGCGCGCGGGCGCCGGCTCGTCGTGATCCCGGGCGAAGAGGTGAAGACGGCCGACCAGGGCGAGGTGATCGGGCTGTTCCTGCGAGAGGAGATCCCGCGCGGAATGTCGTTCGGCGACACCGTCGCCGCGATCCGTGCGCAGGGCGGTCTCGTCTACCTACCGCACCCGTTCGACCGGCTGCACGCGATCCCCGAGCCCGCGACCCTGCACCGCCACCTCTCCGAGATCGACGTGCTCGAGGTGTACAACGCCCGGCTCCTGTTCGAGGCGTACAACGACGAGGCGCTCCGCTTCGCCCGCAAGTACAACCTCACGCCCGGTGCGGGATCGGACGCGCACGTCCTCGCCGGTGTCGGGACGGGCGCCGTCCGGCTACGGCGCTTCAGCGGCCCGGAGGAGTTCCTCGTCTCGCTGCACGACGCGGAGGTGCTGCGCCGGCCGAAGTCGCTCGTCTACCTGCAGGGGCTGAAGTGGGTGGCCCAGGCCAAGGAGCGCGTGCGCTAACAGACGGCAGGCAATGGCGCCCGGACGACCATCTCAGGTCCCTCGAACCGGACTGCGAGCTGGCCGAGCGTGCGCTGCAGAATTGCGAGCGCAGCGGGATTGTCGCTGCGGACGAGCGCCGTCACCTCGCCGATTCCCGCCGCACAGGCGTCGGACACGAGCTCCTGCGTGAGTGCCGAGCCGATGCCACGGCCCTGGTAGACGTCGGCCACCTCGAACGCGACCTCTGCGCTGGCGCCGGAGCGCACGAGCCGGGCGATCGCCACCGGATCCGGATCGCCGTCGACGGAGGCGACGAGCACGTGGTGGTTGGGCCCCACGGTCGCGAGCCAGCGGAGCTCCTGTTCTCCCAACCGATGCTTCGCGCCGTTGAAGCGCGCCCGCCGCGAGGCCTCGCCGAGCCGCTCGAAGACCGCCTCGACAGACGCGGTGTCCCCCTGCCTGAGAGGACGGACTATGAGCTCGAGTCCGTGCCTCGTTTTCACGACACGCGTGTGCATACCTAGTAAGACGAACGCGCGTAGGCGGATCTTCCCCGTCCTAGCCAAGGAACGGGTGCACCGATCCCGAACCTTGCTTCCGGGGCAATCTGTGACCGTGGCGAACGACGAAATCTACGAGAAGTACCTGCAAAAGGCGATCACCGAGAGCAACGCGCTCGGTGACGAGCTCGCGCAGGCCGCCGGAGGAACGCGCGTTCCCGTGCTCGGCTCCGGCCATCCGCTCGCCGACGTCTTCCTCCTCAAGTACTCGCCGAAGGCGTCGGAGTTGCAGGAGGGCGTCGCCTTCTACGGCCGTGCCGGAAACGCGCTCCTCAAGTCGCTGCAGCGCCTCCACGTCGACCCGATGGCGATCTACGGGACGAACTGCCTCAAGTTCGCCGGCGGCGACGAAGAGGAATCCCGCCCGTTCCTCCTGCGCGAGCTGCACATTGTCCAACCAAAGCTCGTGGTCGCGATGGGCGAGCCCGCGCTCGCCTTCCTCAATGCCGCGAGCTTCCCGCTCGCGCGCGAGCTCGCGCCGACGGAAGGCGAGCTGCAGGAGTACACGCCGACGATCCAGGGGCTCGTCACGCCCGACATCGACGAGTCGCTCGACGAGCAGCCGGCGAAGACGGCGTTCTGGAACGCCTTCAAGGTGCTCGGCGAGTGGTGGAGCCAAACGCCCCCGTACTGAGGCCGCGCTCTCTGCCCCTGCGCGTCGCGGCGTTCGTCGTTGTCGCCGCCGGCGTGGTGGCATGGGACGCCGTGGCGCCGCACATCGACCCGGTCTCCACCTGGTGGGCCGTTGCGATCATCGCTGCGGGGGTGCTCCCAGCCACACTCGCGCTCGTCTACCTCGCGCTACCGCTCTGGTCGCACCCGCGGGTCGTCGCGGCCGGCCTCCTCGTGTTCCTGGCCGCCGCGATCGTGACGTGGAGGCTCGACGCCCATCTCGCCTCGAACTTCATGAAGCTCGCCGCCTACAGCTGCGGCGGCTGGCTCTTCCTCCGGCTGTTCGAGGAGCTCGCCTGGGTGGTCCTGATCGCCGTGGTCATCCCCTTCGTCGACGCGATCTCCGTAGCCGCCGGGCCGACGAAGACCATCGTCAACCATCACTTCGAGGTGTACTCGGCCGTCGCCGTCGCGTTCGTCGCGCCAGGCGGTCGTGCCGCGGGGCTCGGCCCGCCGGACATCCTCTTCTTCGCGCTCTTCCTCGCGGCTGCAGCGCGCTGGGGGCTCCGGCCCGGCTGGACGTGGATCGCAATGACCGGGATGTACTCGCTCACGCTCGTGCTCGCGAACGCCACGGACGTCAACGGCCTTCCGGCGCTCCCCTTCCTCTCGGCGGGCTTCGTGCTCGCGAACGGCGACCTGCTCTGGAAGCGGCTCAGACCGCGGAAGGCTTAGCCTTTCTGTTCGAGCAGCGCGACGCACTCGACGTGCGGCGTGTGCGGAAACATGTCCACCGGCGTCACGCGCCGCAGCTCGTAGCCGTATTCCTCTCTCAGCGCCTTCACGTCGCCTGCGAGCGTCGTCGGGTTGCAGGAGACGTAGACGAGCCGCGGCGCACCGATCCGGCCGAGCCGCCGCAGCGCCTTCCCAGCGAGGCCGGCGCGAGGCGGATCTACCACGACGACGTCCGGCGGGCCGGAGCGCTCGAGCAACTCCTCGACCACCCCGCCAACGTTGCCGGCGAAGAACGCTGCGTTCGTGATCCCGTTCAGCTCGGCGTTCTCGAGCGCGCAGGCGACCGACTCCTCCGAGACCTCGATCCCCCACACCGTCAGCGCGTCGCGCGCGAGCGAGAGCCCGATCGTGCCGATCCCGCAGTACAGATCCCAGACCGTCTCGTCACCTGTGAGCCCCGCTGCCTCGCGCGCGAGCGCGTAGAGCCGCTCGGCCATCGAGGTGTTCGTCTGCAGGAACGCGTTCGGGCGCACGCGGAAGCGCAGGCCGCACAGCTCCTCCTCGATCCACTCCTCGCCCCAGAGCAGTCGCGTCGGCAGGTTCGTCACCTCGGCGGGCGTGTCGTTCACCGCCCAGTGGATCGAGCGCACCTCGGGGACGCGGCGCAGCACGTCGACGAAGTAACCGGTCTCGAATCGCTCACCGGGCGCCGTCACGAGTTGGACGAGCGCCTGGCCGGTGTTGCGGCCTTGCCGCACCACGAGGTGACGCAGGTAGCCGCTGCCGTCGGCCTGGGAGTACGCCTCGAGCCCTTCCTCGCGCGCCCAGGCGCGGACAGCGTCGCGGACCCCGTTCCCGACCTCTTCCGTTAGCCAGCAGCGCTCGATCTCGAGCACCTCGTCCCAGCGGCCGGCCCGGTGGAAGCCAAGAGCAGTCCCCTCCGGCGTCGAGGTGAACGAGTACTCGAGCTTGTTGCGGTAGTGGAAGATCTCCGGCTCGCACGGGAGGATCCGCTCGAGCGGCGGCTCGGCGATGCCGGCGAGCCGCTGCAGCGCGTCGCGGACCTGCATCTCCTTCTGCCCGAGCTGCACCTCGTAGGCGAGGTCCTGGAACCGGCAGCCGCCGCAGGCGGGGAAATGGGCGCAGGGCGCGTCGACCCGCTCGGCACCCGGCCTCAGCACCTCGGTCGCGAGCGCCTCCGCGTGGCTCCTCTTGACCTTCGTGACCCGCGCGCGCACGCGGTCTCCGGGCAGCCCGCGCCGCACGAAGACGACGAAGCCGTTGAGCCGGGCAACGCCGTTGCCGCCGTAGGCGAGCGAGTCGACGTCGAGCTCCAGCTCTTCGCCCTTGGCGACGGGCGCGGCCACGGCTAGCTCAGAGTCGCGACGTAGACCCTGCGCTCGCGCGGCCCGTCGAACTCGCAGAAGAAGACACCCTGGTACGTGCCGAGGGCGAGGCTCCCGTCGCGCAACGGGATGAGCACCTGCGGGCTCGAGGCGAGCGAGGCGCGGGCATGAGACGGCGCGTTCGGACCGTCCGCGTCCTCGTGCTTCCACTCCCAGTCGTCGCCGACGACGCGGTTGAACGCGTTCTCCAGATCGGTGACGAGCTCGGGGTCGATGCGCTCGTTGATCGCGACACCGGCAGTCGTGTGCGGGACGTAGACGAGCGCCGCCGAGGCGCCGTTCGTCCCCCCGAGCGCATCGCGAACGAGGTCCGTGATCTCGATCAGCTGCGTCTTGCGCTCGGTCTTGAGGGAGATCTCGTGCACGGGTCTATCCTACGAACCCGCATGCCGGAGCCGCTTCAGCAAGGGGAGATCGATGCGATCAGCGCCGACGCCGACCGCTTCATCTCGGAGCTCGACGAGGAGTCCTACCTCCATTTCGCGGGCCTCAAGGAGACATACGAGATCGCGCCGATCTACGAGCGTCACGAACGCCTCACACAGCTCGACACGGCACTCGCGCTCGGGGCCTCGATCGACGGAGACCGCCGCCGGCGCGAGCTGTGGAAGTTCGCGTGCTCCGGATACCTCGGCAACTTCGTGAGCGAGGAGGCTGAGCGCGTCGCCGAGCTCGAGGCGACCCTGACCGCCACGGTCGACGGCGAGGAGATCCCGTTCCGGATGCTCAGGCCGCGGCTGATGAACGAGGAGGATCGCGACGTCCGGGAGCGGCTCGAAGCGGCGAGGAACGAGCTCACCGACGAGCACCTGAACGCGCTCCAGCTGCAGGCGGCGCAGGTCGTCCAGCGCGAGACGCGCAGGCTCGGCGCGGACAGCTACGCCGACCTCCACCGGAGCTTCGGCTTTCCACTCGACGACCTCGCCGAGCAGTGCCGGCGCCTGCTCTCCGACACGGAAGACCTCTGGGTCGAGGCGGGCGACCGGTTCTTCCGCTCGCGTGTCGGGCTCGGGCTAGGCGAGATAAGGCGCTGGGACGTGGGCCGCGCCTGGCGGGGCGCGCAGTGGGACCCCGCATTTCCACGGGACCGGATGTTGCCCGCGCTCGAAGGCACCCTCGCCGACCTCGGAATCGACCTGCACGCGCAGCGGAACGTCGAGCTCGACCTCGACGAGCGACCGACGAAGGACCCGCGGGCGTTCTGCGCGCCGATCGAGGTGCCGGGCCGGGTCGTCCTCGTCATGAAGCCGCAGGGCGGACCGGATGACTGGCGCGCCCTCTTCCACGAGGCGGGCCACACGGAGCACTTCGCTCACACCGACGCCTCTCTGTCACCCGAGGAGCGGCGGCTCGGCGACAACGCCGTCACCGAAGGCTGGGCGATGCTGCTCGAGTACCTGACCACCGACCCGGTCTGGCTCGAGCGGCGCCTCGATTTCCCGCGCCCGTACGAGTTCGCCACCGAGGGAGCCGTGCAGCTCCTCTGGATCGTCCGACGCTACGCCGCCAAGCTCCTCTACGAGCTCGAGTTCCACTCGGCCGAGGAGCTGCCTGCGCTGCAGCCCCGATACGTGGAGATCCTCGGGGACGCGACGAAGGTCGAGCCGGCCGCCGCCGACTACCTCGGCGACATGGACGAGGGCTTCTACGCGTCGGAGTACCTGCGCGCGTGGGCGTTCGAGGCCCAACTGCGAGCCCATTTGCGGGAGCGCTTCGGCAATGCGTGGTTCTCGCGCCGCGAGGCCGGCTCGCTGCTGCGCGAGCTCTGGTCGGAGGGCCAGAAGCCCACGGCCGACGAGCTCCTCCACGACGTGACCGGCGAGACGCTCGAGCTGGCGGCGATCGGCGACCGGGTACGCGAGGCGCTCGCGACCGCCTGAACGACGACGGGCGGCTCGAGGCCGCCCGCCGCTTCCCGCTGAGGAGACCGCCTACTTCTGCTCGGCCTTCCCCTCGATCGTCTTGTGGCCGGTGCCGACGCCGATCTCGATCTTGCGCGGCTTCGGCTGCTCGGGCTTGCGGACATGCACCTCGAGCACACCGTGCTCGTACTTCGCCGAGACGGCCTCCTCACCCACGCCCTGCGGCAGGCCGATCGTGCGGGAGAACGTCCCGAAGCGCCGCTCGAAGCGGTAGTACTTGCCGTCTTCGACCTTGTGCTCGCGCGTGCGCTCCGCTGTGATCGTCAGCGCGCCGTCCTCGAGCTCGACGGAGATGTCCTGCTCGGGAATGCCGGGGAGGTCGAAGGCGTAGACGACCTCGTCATCCGTTTCCCAGACATCTGCGGTGGGGACCCAGCTCTGCGTGGCCTGGCCGTTGCCCTCGAGCAGGCCGTTCATGTATCGGCTCATCTCGTTCTGGAGGGCGGCGAGCTCACGGAACGGCTCCCAGCGAACAAGTGTGGCCATGTGATTCCTCCTTTGCGACGGACATACCTGTTGCATTCGGCAGAATAAAACCTGAGTCCTAGTATGTCAAGTACTGACCCATCCTAAACTCCGCCGATGCTCCCGCTCCGCGACAGCGTCCCCGGCCGGACGACCCCGTACGTCACGGTCGGACTGATCGTCGCCAACTTTCTCGTCTGGTTCTGGGAGCTCAAGGCCCCGGGCGTGGACGTGCACGTGTTCCGCGACGGCTACTACCCCTGCGCGCTCGACGGGCCGTGCCACCTGCCTCCCGGATTCCACGCGCTCCCCTGGTACGAGGGCGTGTTCACCGGGATGTTCATGCACGCGAGCTGGGAGCACATCCTCGGCAACCTGCTCTTCCTCTGGATTTTCGGCAACAACGTCGAGGACGCGCTCGGGCATGTCGCCTTTTTCTTCTGGTACCTGGCGGCGGGAGTCGCCGCAATGGCGGCGCAGACCTTCGTCACGCTCCGGTTCGCGGACGTGCACGCTGCGAGCATCCCGAACATCGGCGCAAGCGGCGCGATCGCGGGCGTCCTCGGCGCCTACTTCGTCCTCCTCCCCCGCGCTCGCGTCCTGACGCTGATCTTCGTCTTCATCCGTGAGATCCCCGCCGTCTGGTTCCTCGGAATCTGGTTTCTGCTGCAGGTGTGGACGGGCGGCCTCGCGCTGGAGCGACCGCAGGCAGGAGGCGGCGTCGCATTCTTCGCCCACATCGGCGGATTTGCGTTCGGCGTGCTGAGCGGCCTCTTCCTCGTCAGCGGCCGCCGGCGACCGCGCGGATACGACCTCCGCTAACGCTGAGGATTCGCCCGGAATGCGACGGGCATGCCGACCGTTGAACCAGTCATGCGAACCCTCAAAGAGATTCATACGGAGATCGAGAACCTGAGCGAGGAGCGGACAGCTCTCTGGCACAGGCTCTCCGACCAGCACGATCCCGAAGTGCGAGCCGAGATCCACGCGATCGACGCGAAGCTCGATGTCCTCTGGGACGAGCA
>JAICLM010000090.1 GCA_025927435.1 Thermoleophilia bacterium
GAGTTCTCATGCGGACGGACTATTGGTCCGCGATGTATCGGTCGTGCATTCGAAATGGGGTAGCCAGTAGGTGCGTTTTGCCGTCGTCAGGCAGTCGGAATACGCTGCCCTGCCCGCGACCGCCGAGTTCGAGGCGCTTCGGTGCGGGTAGCGTACGTCACTCTTTACGACTCCCGCGATCCGGAGGTATTCAACGGGTTTGGCTACTGGGCCGGGAAGTCCATGCAGCACGATGGGCTGGAATTGGACTACCTCGTTCCTGCAGGGCGTCCCAACCGTTTCGCGGTGGCGGTGAAGGCGCGCCTGTACAAGCGGGTACTGCGCCAGTGGTACACCCACAATCGTGACAGGCGCCGGGTCCGTGGGTACGGACGCGAAATCGCGGAAACGCTGAAAGCCAGGCCGGCCGACGTAGTCCTCAGCCCCTACAGCCCCGGCTCGCAACCCGTTGCCTATCTCGAATGCACTCAGCCGATTGTCATCTGGTCCGACGCGACCCTGGCCCAGGTCATTCATGAGGGGGGCACCGAGGCGAAGCTCTGTCGCGAGTCTCGACGCGACGGCCTGAGGAACGAGGCTGCGGCTCTGTCGCGTGCGAGCCTTCTCCTGTACCTATCGGACTGGGCGGCACGAAGCGCGATCGAGCACCACGAGGTGAATCCTGAGAAGGTGCACGTCCTGCCGTCCGGCCCGAATCTGGAGATCGACCACAGTCGCGCAGATGTGCAGTCGATGATCGACAGTCGGTCCGAGGAAGGGTGCCGGCTGCTGTTCTGCGGCAAGAACTGGCAGACAAAGGGCGCCGACATCGCGGTCGAGACTGCAGCGGCGCTGAACCGGCTCGGGATTCCGGCCCGGCTGGACATCGTGGGCTCCCGACCTTCCGACGGGCAGGAGCTCCCGGAGTTCGTCCGCCTGCACGGCTTCCTGCGCAAGAGTGTGCCCAACGAGCTGGAAACGCTCTGCCAGCTCTATCGCGATGCGCACTTCTTCCTCCTCCCAACCCGGTGGGAACCATTCGGCCACGTCTTCACCGAAGCTGCCGCATTCGGCGTGCCGTCGATCGCAACGCAGGTCGGAGGGGTTCCGACGGCTGTTCACGATGGTGTCAGCGGCAAGCTTCTGCCATTGGCGGCTGAGCCTGACGACTACGCCGCCCTGATCTCCGATCTGCTGAACGACTGGGCCGGGTACCGACTGCTTGCCGCGACATCGTTCGCCGAGTACGAGTCGAGATTTGCCTGGTCCGTGGTCGTTGCCAGGCTGAAGAGGCTTTTCGCCTCAGTGACGGAACCTCAGAGCACGCACGTGTACGACCTGGTCTGACGCGTCACGGCCCGTTTCCTCGCGGAAAATTGGGGCACCCCACTCGAAGGGCCGGGGCCGAACTAGCCTCTCGACTGAGGCGGCTCTCGACGCCCTGAGCATGGTTCGAGGTGGCGTGGAATCGTTGCTGCCACTCGTGCTGCCCGCAGTTTCAGGAGTCATGTGGCGGGCTAGACTCAACCAGGATCCGACCGCCGGTCGGAGCGTATGGCAGGTGCGTCTCGCTGCGGAAGGGGGAGAGACGATGCTCTTGGGTGGGGAGGTGCCCGTGCGCGGGCGCTCATTGACTGCGGCTGTCAGGAGGGGGTGCTGCCCGGCGCGGCGAGACTTGCGCGCGTACATCCGGGTAGCAACCGGCCGACCAGACCGCCGTGCCGCCTCTCCCGACTCGAGTATCGGCTCTTGGCAGCGGTGACGGTGGGCGGCGTAAACACCTCGTACGAGCTTGCAAAGGCCCGCCCGGTCGTCGCCAGACGGGCCCGACAGAACCGCGGGTGGTTCATCCGCAGACTGCTGGCCGTTGCCGACGTGGTGGCCGTCATCGTCGCCTTCGCCCTCGCAGAGCTCCTCGTTCGTCCGTCGGGAGTCGATCTCGGAGGCGAGCTCTTCGTGTTGACGCTTCCGCTCTGGATCGTAGGGGCCAAGCTCTTCGGTCTCTACGACCGCGACGAGGAGCGTCCGGTGCACTCGACCGCGGACGAGCTCGCCCCGATCTTCCATCTCGTCACGACCGCAGTCTGGCTGTACGCCAGCTTCGCCTGGGTGACCGGTCTGGCTACGCCAAACGTCCCGCGGCTGACGGTCTTCTGGATCGTCGCGATGGCGACCATCGCCACCTGCCGGGCAGGAGCGCGCGGCTTCGCCCGCCGGCACGACTGGTATCGCCAGAACACGATCATCGTCGGCGCGGGCGACATCGGACAGCTGATCGCCCGGAAGGTCGTCCAGCATCCCGAGTATGGCCTCGAGCTCGTCGGGTTCGTCGACTCCGAGCCGAAGGCCGGACGCCACGGATTCGACCGCCTCCCCGTGCTGGGAGTCCCCGACACGATCGCCGACGTCGTCGATCAGTACGATGTCGACCGGGTCATCGTCGCCTACTCGCGCGACCGGCACGAGGCCCTCGTCGACCTGATCCGCGTCCTCCGCATGCTGCCGGTCCAGATCGACGTGGCGCCGCGTCTCTTCGACGCGATGACCCCGCGCGTCTCCATGCATACGATCGAGGGCTTCCCCCTGTTCGGCCTGACGCCCGCGCGAATTCCACGCTCGTCGCGCCTCCTGAAGCGCACGATCGACGTGGCAGGCGCGTCGTTCCTACTCCTGCTGACGCTGCCGTTGATGGGTCTGATCGCCCTTCTCGTGCGGCTCGACTCCCACGGGCCCGTGTTCTTTCGCCAGACGCGTCTCGGCATGGACGAGAAGGAGTTCACGATCCTCAAGTTCAGGACGATGCGCGACGGGACCGACGACGATCCCCACCGCAACTACATCCGCGAGATCATGGATCCGGGGGCGGCACCCGGCCCGCAATCGCTCTTCAAACTCGAGCGCTCCGACTCGATCACGCGCGTGGGCCGCCTCCTCCGACGGACGAGTCTCGACGAGTGGCCCCAGCTGGTCAACGTGCTCCAGGGGAGCATGTCCCTGGTGGGGCCGCGGCCGTGCATCCCGTACGAGACGGAACTCTTCGCCCCCCACCACTTCGAGCGGTTCCTCGTCCCGGCGGGCATCACGGGTCTCTGGCAGGTCGAGGCGCGGGCACACTCGACGTTCGCGGAGGCCCTCGACCTCGACGTCGCGTATGCGCGCGGCTGGTCGCTCGCCCTCGACCTCCGGCTGCTGCTGCGCACGCCGCTCCTCATGTTCCGGCGCAAGGAGACGGATTGATGGGCGTCGGGAACCGCATTCGCGTCGGCGTGATCGGGCTCGGCTACTGGGGGCCGAATCTCGCGCGCAATCTCGCCGAGCTGCCGGAGTTCGAGCTCGTCGCGCTGTGCGACCTGCGGGCGGAATCGCTCGCGTCGGTTGCGCGCCGCCACCCCTCGGCGCGCTGCGTGCTCTCGGCCGAGGAGGTCATCAGCGACGAAAGCATCGATGCGGTCGTCGTCTCGACGACGGTCGGAACCCATTACGAGCTCGCTCGAGCCGCCCTCGAGGCGGGCAAGCACGTGTTCGTCGAGAAGCCGCTCGCGACCTCGTCCGCCGAGGTTCGCGATCTCATGTCGATAGCCGACAGAGCGGGCCGCGTGTTGATGCCCGGCCACACGTTCCTCTACAGCCCTCCGGTGCGGACGATCAAGGAGCTCATCGATGCCGGCGAGCTCGGTGAGATCTACTTCGTGTCCTCGAGCCGGGTCAATCTCGGCCTCCACCAGACCGACGTGAGCGTCGTCTGGGACCTCGGGCCGCATGACTTCTCTATTCACCGCTACTGGCTCGGCGAGCTCCCGGCGCAGGTGACCGCGGTCAGCCGCGCGTGCATCATCCCCGGGAACCCCGACGTCGCATTCATCGCGCTGTCCTATCCGTCGGGCACGCTCGTCCATTCGCAGGTCTCCTGGCTGGCGCCGAGCAAGCTTCGGCTGACCGCCATCGTCGGCTCGCAGAAGATGGTCGTCTACGACGACACCTCTGTCGAGCCGGTTCGCATCTTCGACTCCGGTGCCTCGATGCCGGACCCAGGCAGCTTCGGGGAGTACCAGCTCAGCTACCGAACCGGGAGCATCGTCTCGCCGCGCCTCGACGCGACGGAGCCGCTGGCGCTCGAGTTCCAGAATTTCGCGGGCGCGATCCTTCGCGGCGAGCCGCTCGTCTCGTCCCCCGAGATGGGCCTCGACGTGATTCGAACGATCGAGGCGGTCGACCGCTCGCTGGAGCGCGGCGGCGTACCGGTGCCGCTCGACGAGGAGTCGGTTGCGGAGCTCGACCGCGAGCTGACGACGAGGGTCGGTGAGCTCACGCACCCGGTCGCCGACATCGAGCACGTAGACACGCGTCGGGACAAAGACTCGCTCGGAACGGCGATTCTCGGCGCCGGGCCGGCCGGCCTGACCGCTGCGTACGTGCATGCGAAGCGCGGTGCGCCCGCGACCGTGTTCGAGGCCGACGTGACGGTCGGCGGGATCGCGAAGACGATCGAGTTCGGTGGATACCGCATGGACCTCGGCGGCCACCGCTTCTTCACGAAAGTCGGTCCGATCCGCCAGCTCTGGCAGGACATGCTCGGCGACGACTTTCTCACTCGTCCGCGCCTCTCCCGGATCTACTACAAGGGAAAGTACTTCGACTATCCGATCACCGCGAAGGACGTCGTCGGTCGCCTCGGCCTCTTCGAAGCCACCCGCTGTGCACTCTCGTACCTGGCCGCCAAGCGCCATCGGCGCGACGAAGCCGACACGTTCGAGGAGTGGGTGACCGCCCGGTTCGGCCGTCGGCTCTACGACGCCTTCTTCCGCTCCTACACGGAGAAGCTCTGGGGGATCCCGGGCTCGGAAATCCGATCGCTCTGGGCTGCGCAGCGGATCAAGAACTTCTCACTGGGCAAGGCCATCCTCTCGATCCTGGGTCTCAACCGTGAGCACGTCACCACGCTGATCGAGGAGTTCCAATACCCGCGACTCGGTCCGGGGCAGATGTGGGAGGCGTTTGCGCAGCACGTCCAGGAGAAGGGCGTCGTGCTGCGTGGAAACTCCCGCTGCGTCTCGATCCGACACGCGGAGCGGCACGTGGACAGCATCGTCGTGCAGTCGAACGGAGATCGAGATGAGCACGCGGTCGATGCCGTCGTGTCCAGCCTCCCTCTGAAGGATCTCATCCAAAGCCTCGACCCGCCGGCGCCGCCGGCAGTGCAGGCGGCTGCAGCCAAGCTGCGCTACCGGGACCTCGTGGTGGTCGGGCTGATCACCTCGCAGGAGGAACCGTTCCCCGACAACTGGATCTATCTCCACGACCCGGCTATTCGCGCGGGTCGAGTGCAGAACTTCGGCGCATGGAGCTCGGCAATGGTGCGACCCGGCACCACCTGTCTCGGCGTCGAGTACTTCTGCTTCCAGGGCGACGAGATCTGGGAGATGAACGACGTCGAGGCCGTGGAGCTCGCTACGCGTGAGCTCGAGAGCATCGGCCTGATCGACGCCTCCTGCGTGGTCGACGGCCTCAAGGTGCTCGTGCCGAAGGCGTATCCGATGTACGACTCGGAGTACGAGAAGGCGGTGCAGACCATTCGCACCTACCTGGCGAGCTTCGACAACCTGCATCCGTGCGGGCGCAATGGCCTCCACCGCTACAACAATCAGGATCACTCGATGTGGACGGCCGTTCTCGCGTCGCTGAACGCACTCGACGGCACGCAGCACGACGTGTGGGAGGTCAACACCGACGAGGACTACCTCGAGGAGGGGACCCTCGTCGAGGCGCTATTCGGATCGCACCTTTCCGGCGCGCTGCTCTGAGTTCCGATTAGCGGATCGGGCACGGTTACGGTGACCCGCGTGCCGCAGGCCCGCCACCACCGCTGCGGCCGTCGCCGTGAGGGAGTGCGTGAGGTGCAGGACCAAGCCGCCACCGGCCTGTGCTGGTCCGCGCCGTCGCGCGACCAGGACGTAGAAGTCGCGGTTGAGGGCGGTGAACGCAGCCGCCGAAGCGGCGGCGACCCGGTATCTCCGGAGCCCGAGCGAAACGAGCAGCGAGGTACTCGCCAGAGCGCTGAGACGGTGCCGGAGACCGAGATTCAGCGCACCGGGGTCGGACTCGCCTGCGAGCACGAGCTCGGCCCAGGGGATGCCACGTTTACTGAAATCGGTGCGGATCATCGAGGCGAGGGTCCAGCGCTTCAGATGCTTTCCCTGGATCCCCGGGTCGAGCAGCACCGAGTGGCCCCGCCGGTGCAAACGGGCCCCGAGCTCGATGTCCTCGACCGACGGCCATGGGTATCGCCGCTCATCGAATCCCCCCAACTCCTCGAAGACGTCGGCGCGGATCGCGCCGAGCCCGGCCCAGAACGTCGACGCCGGGCCGGCGGCCTGCGTATGCACGTGGTGGTGCAGGAGGTTCCGGAACCCCGAGACGAGGTCGGGCTCTGCCGGATCGTCGTCGTAGGATCCGAAGACGGCTGCGACGCCGGGGTTCCGGGCGAAAGTCTCCCGGATACGGACGAAAGCATCGGGGTGGACGGCGACGTCCGAGTCGACGAAGACGAGGAGCTCGCACATGGCCCGGGCCGCGCCGCGATTTCGGGCCGCTGCAGGGCCGAGCCCGGACGGCTCGGAGACCACGATCACCTGTTCGGGCGGCTCGGCCGCTGCTTCGAGGGCCTTCAGGCAGGCTGCCAGCGTTGGCGGCCGGTCTGTTGCCGGTACGACGGCAGCCAGCCGGTCCATGACGCCGATCATAGGTTCGAAAGCCTGGGGAAGGGGTCTCGGGCCACGCCGCTAAAGGGCTACTAGCAGGTGACCGATACTCCTTCCCTGGGGGTCTGTGGTGCGATTGGTGAAACTCCTCTGCCTTCTCGCGGTTCTCGCCTTCGGCGCCGCGACCGCGACGGCCGCTACCAACACTGTCAAGCGGCACCGAGTCAAGCTCGGACGCACGATCCTGATCGCGCCCCGCACACGTACACGCGACTGTGTCCTCGGTCACCTGCCGGATCGCCGCTGCTCGCCCGGCGCGTACTACAACCGGCTGACGACGGCGGTCATCTGCTCGCGCCGCTTCCACACACGCAGGATCCACCGCCTTCCGCGGTCCAGAAAGTACGCGGTCGAGCGAGAGTATGGGCTGCCGGTTGGCCTCTTCAAGCGTGCGCTCGAGATCGACCACATCGTCCCACTCAGGCTGGGCGGCTCCAACGACATCGCCAATCTGTTCCCGCAGGAGTACGCCTTCGCGAACCACGCGCCTGGGTATCCGGCCAAGGACAGGCTCGACACGCGGCTGCACGCGCTGGTCTGCGCCGGCCGGATCCGCCTGCGAGTCGCGCAGCGTCGTGTCGCCGCGGACTGGGAGGCGCTCTACCGAGAGGTCTTCGGTCGCCCGCCTGTTCAGTAGGCGGGATCTCTACGATCCGGCTTGCTCGACCGAAGAGAAGATCACCGTCGCCATTTGAGCGCATCGACGCAACCCCTCGTCACCGTCGCCACCGCTGTGTACAACGGCGAGGATTTCCTGGCGGAATGTGCCGAGAGCGTCCTCCGGCAGACCTACTTGAACTGGCAGTACCACATCGTCGACAACTGCAGCACCGACCGCACGCCGGAAATCGGTCGCGAGCTAGCGAGCCGAGACCCGCGGATTCACTATCGCCGGTGCGAGGACTTCGTGGATGTGAACGAGAGCTACAGCCGCGGGTTCGCGGCGGTCGATCCGGAGGCTGCCTACGTGAAGATCGTCGACTCCGACGACTGGATCTATCCCGAGTGTCTCGAGCGCATGGTCGCCCTCGCGGAGAGCGAGCCGACCGTCGGGATGGTGTCCGCCTACCGCCTCAACGAGGCTCGGGGCGCGCGGATGGTCGATCAGGTCAACTTGCCCTATACCCAGTCCACCGCCGACGGCCAGGAGATCGTCGCGCGTAGCCTGTTCAGCCCGGTCTCGGTCATCGGGCCGCCCACTGCCCTGCTCTGGAGGGCCGACCTCGTCCGCGCCCGTCAGCCGTTCTTCGACGCAAGGTTCCGCCATGCGGATGCCGACGCCAACTACTGGACGTTGATGCGCTCTCGCTACGGCCTCGTCC
>JAICLM010000280.1 GCA_025927435.1 Thermoleophilia bacterium
AAACACCGTGAAGCTGCGGCTGCGCGGCTAGACGCTAGAAGCGCTCGTCGTCGGCCATGTCGCCGTTGGCGCCGAGGCCGGCGACGACGGTCTCCTGCGAGCGCTCGTGCAGCCGGTCGCGACCCCGCCGAACCGCGGTCAGGAAGCGCTCGAGATTGACCTCGAGGGAGGCGAGCTGGTTGTCGGCCCAGTCCTCCATCTCGAGCTTCATCTCGCGCGCGCTTCGCCGCGCGTCGTCGACGATCTCGTCGGCCTGCCGCTCCGCGATCTTCACGATCTCGGTCTGCGACGCCTCGCGCACCGCCTGTTCCCGCGCCTCCGCAAGCAGCCGGTCGACCTCGCGCTTCGCCTCGGCCAGCATCTCCTGCCGCTCCTTGACGATCCAGCGGGCCTGCTTGATCTCCTCCGGGATCGTCGCGCGCATCTGGTCGAGGATGTCGTAGATCTCCTCGCGGTCGATCCGCACCTGGTCGGTGAGGGGAACTGCCTTGGCGTTGTGAACGAGGTCGTCGAGCTTGTCGATCAGAACTAGTACGTCCATTGGCCCAGCAGTCTAGCCCCCTCGGCGGAAGACGCCGTCATTCGTCGGGTCGTTCGGGCGTCCCGGGGCGTCCGTTCGGGAAGATTTCGGCCAGCCGGCGAGCCACGGGCTTCGGGACGAGCTCGGAGACATCGCCCCCGAACGCCGCGATCTCCTTCACGCCGCTCGAGGAGACGAAGCTCACCTGCGGGCTCGCCATCACGTAGACCGTCTCGACCTCCGGCGCGAGCGTCCGGTTGAGCTGGTTCATCTGGAACTCCCACTCGAAGTCGGAGATGACGCGCAGCCCCTTCACGATCGCCTTCGCGTCCCACTTGCGCGCGAAGTCGACGACGAGCTCGCGGAAGACGTCGATCTCGACGTTCCCGAGCGCCGAGAGGGCGTCGCGGAGGAACTCGACCCGCTCCTCCACTGCGAAGGTCGGCTCCTTGTGGTGCGGCGTCCCCACCACGCCGACGACGACACGGTCGAAGATCCCCGCCGCGCGCGTGATGACGTCCACGTGGCCGTTCGTGACCGGGTCGTAGCTGCCGGGCGCGATCGCGGTGATCAATTTTCCGCTCCGGCGCCGTACACGCCGGCGCCTCCGCTCCTGGGCGGCTCCGTCGAGCCTACGCCGCTCGCTGCCTCGAAGAGCGTGACACGAGTCTGGCCGTACTTCCGGCTCGTGCGCACGGGCAGCGGCAGCTCGGGCTCCGTGCGTGCGTCGGTCTCGAGCACGAGCAGGCCGTCCTCCGCGAGCAGCGGCGGCAGGTGGCGCGCGAGGCGTGGCTGGATCTCGGTGAGCATGCCGTAGGGAGGGTCGACCAGCACGAGATCGTACTTCGCCCCCGCGCTCGCCTCCTGCGCGATCGCCCACAGGACGTCGCCGCGAATGACGCGGGCGCCCCTGAGCCGCAGGCGGTCGAGGTTCCGCTCGATCGTCCGCAGGGCATCCGGATCGTGCTCGACGAACGCCGTGCTCGCGGCTCCACGCGACAGCGCCTCGATTCCGAGCGCGCCCGAGCCGGCGAAGAGATCGAGCACCCGCGCGCCGTCGACCGGTCCGACGAGGTTGAAGATGTTCTCGCGGACGCGGTCGGAGGTCGGCCGCGTATCGAGGCCGCGCGGCGCAGCGAGCTTGTGTCCCTTCCGGCTGCCGGCGATGACCCGCACCCGAGGATCGTCGCATCAGGCGAGTGCTTCGGGCTCGATCTCGGCGAAGAGCTCGGCCGCGGCATCCTGCAGCGGCCCGGGCCCGATCTCCGCCACGACGGCGCGCGCCCGCTCGAGCAGGTCGCGGTCGCGAAGGAGGTGCGCGAAACGGAGGTCCGAGAGGCCCGACTGCCGCGTGCCGAGGAGGGCGCCGCCGCCGCGCAGCTCGAGATCCACTTCCGCGAGCTCGAAGCCGTCGCTCGTCTCGCACAGTGCCTGCAGGCGCGCGTGCGCGGACTCGGTCAGCTCCTCCTTCGCGCGGGAGACGAGGAGGCAGTACGACTGCTCGGCGCCGCGACCGACCCGGCCGCGGAGCTGGTGCAGCTGGGCAAGACCGAAGCGGTCGGCCTCCTGGACGATCATCACCGTGGCGTTCGCTACGTC
>JAICLM010000174.1 GCA_025927435.1 Thermoleophilia bacterium
AGGGCCGGAGGGCCGTAGCGCGGGCCCTGCCAATCCAGGGTGATACCGCGCAGGTCTGGCTCCCACGTAAGGTCAACTCGTGCGCTCCTTTGAAGCGCGGCAAAGGCGTGCTGTACGTACTCGGTGTCCGGGCGTCGATCGGGCTGCGCCAAGTCGTATCCCGTGTAGGTCACGTTGTTCCTTGCCCAGTGCGGGGGCTCGGACAGTTCCTGACCTCGATCGGCGAAGAAGATGTTGCGGAGGATGATGCAGCCGATGGTTGGGTCCGGATCAGGATCAACCCCCGAGCGGTACGAACGTGCGCGCGCCGCCAACTCGGCTTCGTCGAGTACGCCATTGGCCGGACCCCAGATCGTCCAAGCCTCGCTGACCCTCAACTCGACGTATTCGTCGAAGAAGCCGCCGCCAACCAGCGCATACCCAGGGATGTCGACGGCGCGAAACTTCTTGGGGTCCTTGGTCTTGAAGAGGAATGGCTCGCCGGGCGCCAGGGCCTTGAAACCGTGAGGAGACGGCTGCCAGAAGTTCGCCTCGGTGAGGTCGCCATGGTCCCGCAGGAACGTCGCCCATCGGTTGTCCGTGACCCCGACGACGACCCTCATGCCCGAAGCGTAGTGACGTGGTGGGACATCACTGCGCTACTGCGGAGGCGATGTTGAAGAAGTCTGTCGGCATGGCCGCCTCCAGTCGCCACGTGATCGCGATCGGTCGGTCACCTTGGTGAGAGACGTAGTGGGCGGGCCCGAGGAAGAGGTACGGCGAAGTGCCGAACTCGTCCTTCTGCTCGTGCCGGACGAACAGCAGCACCGTGCTCGACCCATCAAGGTAGCGCTGGCCAGTTGGAGATTCGACGCTCGTCGTCGACTGCGATTCCCAGTGGAACAGCGTGGGCGAGATCGGGTAGTCGGCGTACATGGTCGTCGGCGAGTAGTCCGCCTCCGACTTCCTCAAAGTGACGAGGAAGCAGTCGACATTGAGGTCGGGGGAGTACCAAACGCCTTCTCGCATCGAGTTGGGCATGCGCGGGAAGTCCAGGGCGCCCAGAATTTCCTCGCGCTGGTATCGAGCGTGCGGTCTCAGTGGGAGGTCCGCGAGTGCACCGCCCAGGGATAGGGACACGTGGCGAGCAGCGTCGAAGGAGAGGTCGACCACTGACGTGATCTCGTGCCTGGTCGCTGTCTCCCTTCTGAGGGCCGCGAGACCTTCGCCAGGAGACGAGAAGCCGCCTCCGTCGGACCAGAGCGAGAAGTAGAGCATCCGCGCGATTCTTCGCTCGCCCGCCGACAGTTCGTCCCACGTCGGTGCGTCGTCGGATAGGAGACGCCCGTAGCTCGCGACCCGCAACGAGTCGTCGACGTGTGCGAACGCACGAACTCTCTTCAGAAGCTTGTCCTCGAGCTGGGAGCCATGAGCAGTGGGCAGGCCGGCGTCACGCCGAAGTCGCGTCCAGGAGTGGCTGCCTCGGCGGAGGATGTCGCTCAGCTCGACTCCGGAATCCTCCAAGAAGGTCGGAAGGTCCGAGTCGCCGTTGGTCCGGAGCTCGGCCACGATCTGTTGCCAACGATTCGCGATCTGGGACTTCAGATTCTCAAGCACGATCTGCTGGGACTTCCGATCCATCACGATCTGTGACCCCGAGGGCAAGAACGGGAAACCCTCCTTGACGCCTCGTTCGACTCCCGCCCGCGTCTGTCCGGTGAGGGCTCGTAGCTTCTTGTCGAACCGGAACTCCCTGCGGTGGTGGCCGACGAAGTCGAGTGCCGTGAGCACCGCCTTGCTCGGGGTACGCCGCAGGCCTCGTCCGAGCTGCTGCAAGAAGACCGTGGCGCTCTCCGTCGGCCTGAGGAACAGCACGGTGTCGACATCCGGTAGATCGAGGCCTTCATTGAAGAGATCCGCCGCGAAAAGGATGTTCACGTTCCGCGCGCGAAGGTCCGTGAGGGCTTGGGCCCTCTCGTTGGCACGCGTCGACCCGCTCACCGCACGTGCGGGGATGCCGGCCTGGTTGAACACGGAGGCCATGTACTCCGCGTGGGCGACGCTGACACAGAACCCGAGCCCGCGCATACCGCCCATGTCGACGACCTTGTCCCGAAGGGCGTTGATCACGATCCGGGCTCTTGCGTCGTTGCCGGTGTACACGTTGGAGAGGGCACCCTCGTCATAGCGCCCGCGCGACCAGGTGACGGCCCGGAGGTCGGTTCCGTCGGCGATCGCGAAGTAGTGGAATGGACAGAGCAGATCTGCACCGAGCGCGTCCCACAGTCGCAACTCGGCGGCGGTGCGTCCGTCGAAGAACGACCGGACGTCCAGCCCATCCGCTCGCTCAGGGGTCGCTGTCAGACCAAGGAGCTCCGTGGGCCGGAGGTGCTCGATCAGCGACCGATAGGTCCGCGCCTCGGCGTGGTGGAACTCATCGATGACGACGACGCCGAAGGCGTCTTCGGGGATGCTGGTGACTCCGTACGACGTGAGTGACTGCACGCTGGCGAAGACGTGGTGCCAGCGCTCGGGCCTGGAGCCGCCGACGTACAGCTCTCCGAAGTCACCATCCCCGAGGACCTCCCGATATGTGCGCAGCGACTGCTCGAGAATCTCCCGTCGGTGTGCAACGAACAGAAGGGAGGGTCGAACGCCGTCGGTGCACAGCCGTCGGTAGTCCAGCGCGGCCACCACCGTCTTGCCGGTGCCCGTCGCTGCGACGACGAGGTTGCGATGCCGATCATGCAGAAGTCGCTCGACCTCGAGAGCGTCGAGCATCTCCTGCTGGTAGGGGTAGGGGCGTACCTCAAGCCCCGAAATGGAGAGAGTGACGCGATCCCGCCGGCTCCCACTTCGAGCGTCGGCCAGGGCATCGTCGAGACGATCCCGGTCTCGATCCGGGTCATAGAACTCGAAGTCGACGCTGTTCCAGTACGAGTCGAAGGTGGCCTCAAACTTCGTGAGCAGCGTCGGGGTGGCGCTCTTGGAGAGCCGAACGTTCCACTCGACGCCCTCCAACAGGGCGCTGGTCGAGAGGTTCGAAGAGCCGACGTAGGCCGTGTCAAAGCCGGTGTTCCGCCGGAAGAGCCAGGCCTTCGCGTGCAGCCGTGTGCGCGCGGCGTCGTACTGGATCTTGACCTGGGCGCCGAAGTCGCGGACCAACCGATCCAATGCCTCGCGCTCGGTCCCGCCGACATACGTCGTGGTGACAACGCGGAAGGGCACGCCCGCTCTCCGTGCTTGGGCAAGCGGGTCTTCGAGGAGCCGGACACCACGCCACATGACGAAGGCGCAGAGCAGGTCGACAGAGTCCGCGGAGTCGATCTCAGCCTTGAGCTCGCTGGCCAGGCTGGGCTCGCCGTGGGCGTTGGTCAGGAGCGCCGCGTCATTGAGGGGGGTCTTCGGCCGTTGTTGAAGCCGCGCAGTCCGACCAGGAGCGGGTGGGTGGCGAAGCCCGTGGAGCTCCCGGACGGGATGCTCAACCAGAGCGTTCTCGTCTCGGATAGCCCGCAGCAGCGAGTTCGCCAGCATGAGCTTCTGATCCGGATCTCTCTCGGAAATCAGCCTCGATTGGATGGCTGATGCCAGGTGCCTGGTGAGGACGTGCGTCTGGTCGGCCGGGTCGACTCTTTCGATCTCGGCCTCTAGGTCGATGAGCTCGTCGAGCTGAGCGAGCAGCCTCGACGTGAGCACCGATTCGTACAGCCCCTCCTGCATGCCGCGCAGCTTGCCATCCATCGTCGACAACGAGAGTGCGTTTCCTGAATCGGTCGATGTCGTCTCCGCGGCGCTGCCGGAATCCCGGCAACGGAGGGTCGACCGGATCTGGCGATCGCCGGACGCGGAAGCGTGTTGCGGCCTAGCGTCAAACCCTCTGAAGGGGGATCCAGTGAGTTCTGATGTGTCCCGGAAGCCGGCGCGACCGTTGGATCGAAGCCCGGAGCCGTTCAATCCGAACCGACCTGCTGGGTGGACGACCACGGACTGGATCAACAGCAAGTCATGACGCGCTGCATCCCGGAGGCACCGGCGTTCACGACCGGTTCCGAGCGCGAGGTGTGGGAGCGCCTACGCGAAGGCCTCGGGCCGGATGTCGCGATGCTCGCCAACCTCCGGCTCACCGACGAGGACAAGGACCACGAGGCCGACCTTGTCGTGCTGATCCCCGAGGTCGGGGTGTGCGTGCTCGAGGTCAAGGGCGGCGCGATCTGGCACGACGAGGACGGCTGGCACCAGCGGCGGCGGGGCAGGGATGTGAGGGTCGATCCGGTCGACCAGGTGCGGCGCGTGAAGTACGCCGTCCGCGACTACGCGGCGAAGGATCCGCGGTGGGGGAGTCGCAGCCATTTGGCATGGGCGCACTGCCTGGTCACGCCGCACGCGGACTTCGCCGACGACTTCGCGACACCTGACCTGCCGCGGTGGGCACTGCACGACCGAGGCGACCAGGCCGACCTGTGCGAGCGGGTGCGCGAGGCGACGCGGCGGATGCAGCAGGGCAAGCGGGCGCCGTCGTACGACGAGGTCGAGTTGATCGTCGAGATCCTCGCCGGCCGCCGGCACTCGTCGTACGACGTGAACGCTGAGGCTGCGAAGCGGGCGAGCCAGGCAGACCTGCTCACCCAGGAGCAGGCGACGCTGTTGCAGGTCACGCGGTTGCTGCGGCGGGTCGAGGTGAGGGGTGGCGCGGGGAGCGGCAAGACCGTGCTCGCCCTCCAGCAGGCCAAGGAACTCACGCGTGGCCGCACCGATCGGCCGGCCGAGCGGGTGGCGTTGATCTGCTACTCGATCGGGCTGGCGGAGTACCTCAAGCGCGTCGTCTCTGGCTGGCCGCGCAACCACCGGCCGGCGTTCGTCGGCAC